>NZ_JASDCV010000099.1:0-677 GCF_030407755.1 Rhodococcus sp. APC 3903 | reverse complement strand
GTTGATGCGGCTGACAAGTCTGGTCGCATTGAGCGAATTACCACCCAACTCGAAGAAATCATCATCGACACCAACCCGCGACTCACACCCCAAAACCACCGCAAAAGCAGCAGCCACCACCAACTCCGAAGCAGAACCAGGCGCCCGAAACACCCGCACACCGAAAACAGGCTCCGGCAACGCCTTCCGATCCAACTTCCCCGCACTCGACAACGGGAACTCGTCAACAACAACCACCACATCCGGAACCATGTACGACGGAAGCACCAACCCCACCGCAGCCCGCGCCCCCACCGAATCCACCGAAACTTCCGCATCGACCGAGGACCCAGCCGTCACATACCCGACCAGACGACTCCCCCCATGCACCACCACCACAGCACCAGAAACACCCGGCAACGCACCCAACGCCGACTCGATCTCACCGAGCTCGATCCGCACCCCACGAATCTTCACCTGAAAATCCGACCGACCCAAATACACCAAAGACCCAGCAGCACTCCACAACACACGATCACCCGTGCGATACATCCGAGCACCCACCACAAACGGATTCGCCACAAACCGATCCGACGTCAAATCCGGACGCCGATGATAACCACGAGCCAACTGCGCACCATCGAGATACAACTCACCCGCAACACCCACCGGCACCGGACGCAACCGCGAATCCAACA
>NZ_JASDCV010000098.1:0-682 GCF_030407755.1 Rhodococcus sp. APC 3903 | reverse complement strand
CCTTCTGGCCTTCCGATTTTGACCGGCGGTGACCTGCGCGCAACCGCTGACTCCGCTTCGCTTCGGCCTTCGGCTCGAAAGACTTTTTCAACCCGCACTCGCAGGCTCGCAGAAAAACTCTTCCGCTCACCAGTTGCACTCCGGCCCCCTAATGCCGGTCCAACTCTCCTATGCCAGAAGGGCAAAAAAATTGGCGGGGCACGGGATTGGTCCCCAGCCACGAACGAAAGGTCACCGATGAGCGACGACTACAACGCAGCAACCAACCACTACGCCGGACTGACTTGCGGGTGCGGGGACTACTCCTGCCCTCGCATGCACAACGACGCCGCACAGTGCGTCAACGCCGAGTAGACGACAGCCAACCCGCCCACCCCAAAACAAAGGAAAACCACGTGAGCACCGAAACCGACACCCTCGCACCCGCGCTCGTCGCCGTTGTCGAGGCGACCGCAGCCCTTGATGCAGCGATGTTCGACCGCAGCCGCGAAGGGTTCATCGACGTCACCGCCCTGGTCGACGCCTTCGCCGCCGCCCGCGCCGCAGCCCGCGACGCCGGACACACCGAGGAGGACATCGACGCCGCCGCCACCCCCCACCAACTAACCACCCACCCATCCGTCACACGCAAGGACGCGCAGCATGACCGACCACAACCGCCCGACCGAAGGAGAAAACGATG
>NZ_JASDCV010000097.1:0-690 GCF_030407755.1 Rhodococcus sp. APC 3903 | reverse complement strand
CAAGCGCCGCCAGTTGCATGACGTGCGCCAACTTGTCCTCGCGGACAATCGTTGGCAGCACCAAGTTCCACATCTGACTCAACCGCTCGTACAGATCGGTTCTGCCCGTAAGCATTTCCGAGAGAATCTGCACTCCGGTGAACGACCCCACCACAAATCGAGCCAACGCGTCGATATCGGTGCCCGGGACGATATCGCCGGCTTCGGCCGCTTGGGTTGCCACCTGCTTGATAGCCTCGATCCAATCGAGATACGGCTGTTCGATGGGACCTTGAATACTGCCGATCTCCATCGTCAACCGCATGCCACCTCGCGCGATGGGCTCGGTCACAAGCTGCCGAGCCATCTCCTGCGAAACGAGCACCAGGGTTTCGACCGCGATGTCGGAATGCGCAGCAACCCTCCGGGTACCTTCCATCGCCATTCCGTGCTGCGCTGCGATGACCGCGTGCGCAAGCTCCTCCTTCGACGCGAAATGAAAATACATCGCACCCTTGGACACGCCCCCGTGTTGCAAGATCGTGCCCAGACTGGCGGAGTACCCGAACTTCTCGAAGCTCTTCGCAGCACCCAAAATGACGGCCTGGCGCGTGAGGACCGCACGCTCCTGCATGATCTACCCAGCTCTCGTTGCCGACGGAATGAATCTCAACGATACGTCGAAAGACCCGGCAGCAACGCCCTCGACAC
>NZ_JASDCV010000096.1:0-713 GCF_030407755.1 Rhodococcus sp. APC 3903 | reverse complement strand
ATTCACCTTCACTCCCGATGCAGACTTCGTCGACCGCGCACTCGACGCCGAGCTCGGCGAAAGCAGCGCAGCCGTGGATCGAAAACTGCGCACCATGCTTGCCTCCATCGACGATTCCCTCGCCGGGATCAGCGACGCACGCGAAGAGCTGCGCACCCTCTACGGCCTCCCCGATGTTTCGGCAGTCACCGGAGTCCTGGCAGACGAGATTTACGACCGGGACATCACCGCCCACCTCGAGGACGCTGCCCGCAACCTCCGCGCGGCCGCCGCGATCCTGCGCAGCCACCGGCAACTCACCTCACCGCGACCCTGACATCCCATGCCCACCGGCGACAGCAAGGACCACGACGTGACACTCTCACTGGCCACCGTCCCCGACTTCGACGACCTCACCGACAACGAAGGCGAGATCGACGAGTACAGCACCGCTCTCGACGTCGAAGCTCAACTGCTGTGCTCGCTGCTCTGGGCTCCTGCCGAAAGCGCGAAACGAGCTGTCGCAGCGCTGACCAGCGCAGACTTCTACCGGCCCGTGAACGCGGCACTGTTCACCGCCATCTCCGAACTCGCTCTGGCCGGCAAACCGCACAACAGTGCCCACGTCTTCACCGCCTTGCAGCAGGAAGGCCGCACCAGCGGTCACCTCGGGAAACAACTCACCAAAGCGCTCACCGACATCACCACCATCGGCGTCCCGTCCGCTGAACTCG
>NZ_JASDCV010000095.1:0-740 GCF_030407755.1 Rhodococcus sp. APC 3903 | reverse complement strand
TTCGTTTGTTTTACTTCAGGCATTGATGCACCCGAGAGAGGTCCACGATGCCCCGACGTTATCCGCCCGAGTTCCGCCGAAAAGTCCTCGATCTGTTGAAGTCAGGACGCACGGTCGCCGAGGTCGCCGCAGGTCTCGATGTCACCGAACAAACCATCTACAACTGGCGTAACCAGGAGCTCATCGATACCGGACAGAAGCCGGGGCTGAGCTCGATCGAGAGCGCCGAACTCGCCGCCGCCCGTCGTCGTATCGCCGAGTTGGAGACCGAGCTTGCCATCGCCAAACGCTCCACGGAACTGCTGAAGTCGGTGGTGCTCCCAAAAGGCGGTTCGAAGCGATCGAAGTGATGGCCAAAGAAGGACTGCCGGTACAGACTTCGTGTCGGATTCTGGAGGTGTCGGAGTCCGGTTTCTACGAGTGGCGCAATCGCCCACCCTCGGAACGCTCACTGCGACATGCCTGGTTGACGCGGCTGATCACCGAGGTTCATACCGCCTCGCATGGCACCTACGGTGCGCGGCGCATCCACGCTGAACTCACCCTTGGTCACGACATTGCCGTGGGACGCGGCTGCATCGAAATGTTGATGAGAGCTGCTGGTGTGAAGGGACTTCCGGGAAACAAACGTGCGCGTTCCAAGCATCAGACTCCGACCGCGAGCGATCTCGTGGACCGTAAGTTCACTCGCGACGAGCCGAATAAGTTGTGGGTCACGGATATCACGGAACATCCCACCC
>NZ_JASDCV010000094.1:0-748 GCF_030407755.1 Rhodococcus sp. APC 3903 | reverse complement strand
CATCGTTTTCTCCTTCGGTCGGGCGGTTGTGGTCGGTCATGCTGCGCGTCCTTGCTGGCGACGGATGGTGTGGTTAGTTGGTGGGGGTGGCGGCGGCGTCGATGTCCTCCTCGGTGTGTCCGGCGTCTCGGGCTGCGGCGCGGGCGGCTGCGAAGGCGTCGACCAGGGAGGTAACGTCGATGAACCCTTCGCGGCTGCGGTCGAACATCGCTGCATCGAGCGCTGCGGTTGCCTCGACAACGGCGACAAGCGCGGGTGCGAGGGTGTCGGTTTCGGTGCTCATGTGGGGCTCCTTTGTGGTGGGTGGCGGGTCGCTCAGCCGCAGATGCAGTCCTCGTCGCCAGCTCTTTGCGCGGTGCAGGCGTAGTCGCCGGGGTCCGGGTAGCTGCACATCTGCGTGCCGTCTGCCATTGCAGGGCAGGACGTCTGGCCGCAATCGCAGTTCGTCTCGTTGCTCATCGTTTTTCCTTTGCTCGAGGTTGGTGGGTGGTTGTCATTACTCGGCGTTGACGCACTGCGCGGCGTCGTCGTGCATGCGAGGGCAGGAGTAGTCACCGCACCCGCAAGTCAGTCCGGCGTAATGGATGGTTGCCGCGCTGTAGTCGTCGCCCTCGGTGTAGTCGTAGCCGTCGCTCATCGGTGACCTTTCGTTCGTGGCTGGGGACCAATCCCGTGCCCCGCCAATTTTTTTGCCCTTCTGGCATAGGAGAGTTGGACCGGCATTAGGGGGCCGGAGTGCAACTGGTGA
>NZ_JASDCV010000093.1:0-787 GCF_030407755.1 Rhodococcus sp. APC 3903 | reverse complement strand
ATTCATGAATGGCTCCGATGCATGGCCGGGCGGGCGAATTCTGAGGTCGCTGAAGGAGTGTCGATCGCAAAATGCGTGTCGAATTGGCTTATCTGCCAATCTATTTCGTTGTATTTGGTCGGTGGGCGCCGCGGCTACCCAGCCGGATCGCGCGAGCAACGCCGCGAATGTCGATATTGTGGCTGCAGCACCAGCATCTCTATCGAGGGGTGTTCAATGTTGCTCGGAACCCGCGGTTCGGGGACAAGTTCCGTATGGGTACGGATCTAGCTTGTAGTAGTAGCGGGCGATCCGATTTCTGCTGAGATGTTGCCGCCCATCGAGTATATGCATCGATGTTCGAGCGCCACAGCGTCCCGCTTGAGAAGATCAACGAAGCTCTCGCCGACCTGAAAGGCCGGCACGGTGGTTTCATCAACTTCATCAGCGACCCCTGACCTCGCCCCCGAACCATGCATCGGACACCGCGCGTTGCCGACGATGTCCGATACGCTCGTCGCCTCGTCGATCAGGCCCGCACGGTGGAGAAAGCGTGCGGCCGAAGGTGAGCCAGCGCCAGTAAGGTCTTGACTCAGGGCGGCGTCGGGCATCCGTCGGTCGACTGGTTTCAGGTCGTGGGGTGGACCAGACCTTATGGATTGTTTTACGGTGGAGGTGCAGGGTTGAGTAGAGAGCCCGGTGCGGAAAGTGGGTCCCCGTGCTGTGTGCTCAACACGGGGACGTCTCACCTAGTGGAGTCCCTGCCCGCATCAGTTTGTGGGGGCTCCACTTCGACAGCATGCCGAGT
>NZ_JASDCV010000092.1:0-831 GCF_030407755.1 Rhodococcus sp. APC 3903 | reverse complement strand
TGGGTTCGGAAGAATCGTCGACCTCACTCGTCACACGACAGTTGGACTTCTGGCGCAGCGCTCTCGACGCAATACCGTCGGTGATCGATCTGCCGCTGGACCGACCTCGTCCCGTGGAAGCCTCCGGCCGTGGAGCCATGTTCTCGGCCCATCTGAGCCCCGAGGTGAACGCGCAACTGGAGAAGGTCGCGCGTGACAACGGCGCTACGTCGTTCATGGTGTTGCATGCCGCGCTCGCTGTTGTGCTTTCGCGCTACAGCGGTGAATACGACGTAGTTGTGGGAACTCCTGTTGCGGGCCGAGGAGAACGTGCACTCGACGATCTGGTCGGCATGTTCGTCAACACCCTCGCACTACGTTCCGTGGTGTCGCCCGGCGCTCGGTTCGCGGAATTGCTCGAATCGGTTCGAGAATTCGACCTCCAGGCGTTCGCGAACGCCGACGTTCCGTTCGAGCGCCTGGTCGAGGTACTCGATCCGGTTCGTTCGCAGTCGTACTCGCCCATTTTCCAGGTCAGTTTGACCCTGCAGAACATCGCATTGACCGAACTCGAGTTCGACGGCATACGTATCGCCGAAGTCGACAACGTCGTGACCACTACACAGTTCGACCTGGACTTCGTGTTCAACGAAGCACTCACCGCCGACGGGTCTCGCGGGGGTCTGGACCTACATCTGACCTATGCCACCGATCTCTTCGACGAGGCAACCGCAGCGCGATTGGTCGATGCATACGTCGCAGTGGTGAGCGCTGCAGTGGCGGACACGTCCACCATCGTCGAGATGTTCGAGGTGGAGTCTGTGGTGGAGCGTGGGTTGGTGTTGGGGGGTG
>NZ_JASDCV010000091.1:0-852 GCF_030407755.1 Rhodococcus sp. APC 3903 | reverse complement strand
ATGACGGCAGCGGGTTCGGGTGAGCCGGCCGGCTGTGGCCTGAGGCTGTCGGCACCGATGTTGTAGACGTCACTCGTCGTGGCGAGGGAGTTGGACGTGGTGGACGAGGGAAGCCCGGCGCGCCAGTTGACGATTGGATTCAGAACGCCGAACGGGCCACATCCGGAAGCTGTCGGGACGGCGAAGGGCTGTCCGGTGTGCCCGGTGTTTCGAACGACGGCAGTATCCGGGAAACCTGGAACCTCCTCGAGGACGCCGTATTCGGTCACATCCAAGTTGAGTTGAACGGGGTTGCTGTCCGAGCCCAGGTAGCATTTGCCGCCGAGGAGAGGGTTCGCGATCTTCAATTTGACGGGTAGCTTCACGCCAAGCTGAAATGCATCCACGGTGGGGAGTGCAGACGTCGACTCGACGGTGGCCGAGGCCTTGTTCAGTCCGAAGAGATTGTTGAATGGTAGGTCGATTCCGAGTGCGCCCCCGGGGATGTCGATAGGTTCGGCGTAGATCCCCCGACTGTTGTCGTTCGGTGGGATGAAGACTTGGTCGAATCCGAATTCGGCCTCTGGATTCTCCCGGTATGCAACTCCGCCTGCGATGCGCATCGCCCCGGCGGGAATGCCGACGGAAAGCTTGCCGATCTTCATGTTTCCGCCGGTAACCGTGACGTCCATACAGGTGCTGGTCTCGGGATTGTCGATCGGACATGAATCCCAACCGCCGAAGGGGATCTCCGCTGCCGGGGCGGCTCCTGCAATGCTTGCTGACAGGCTTCCCACCGCTGTGACGGTGGCGAACACAGTTGCGGTGGCGAGTGCGCCGAAAAGCCCACGCGACGTCGAACGTCGGGACATG
>NZ_JASDCV010000090.1:0-877 GCF_030407755.1 Rhodococcus sp. APC 3903 | reverse complement strand
TGTAGTCGGTGGTGTCGAGTCCGAGCAGTCCGGCCAGGACGTAGGCGACGGATTCGGCTTCCACTTCGGCGCGGCCTCGGTGCAGCTCGGCGGGGTCGATGTCTCCGCTGGCGTGCATGAGTGCGTGGGCGGCTTCGTGAATCATCGTTTTCGCGGCTTGTGCGTCGCTGATCGTGTCGTCGACGATGATGCGGCGTGATCCGTCGAGGCTGGTGCGGCCGTTCGTTTCTCCGGCGATGTGCTCGCGGGTGACGGTCCATCCCTGTTCGGTCATCACCTGCGCGATGCGGGTGTAGATCGCGGCGGGGTCTTCGCCTTGCAGTCGGGTGGTGATGGTGTCGGCGGCTGCTGCGGGGTGTCCTTCGATCGGGTCGGTTTGGGCGATGTCGAACACGGACAGGATCGGGAACCGTGCTGCGCGGCGGGTGGTTTCCTCGCCGGTCTCGGTGTCGGTTTCGGTGATCTTCTTGGTCGAGTAGCCGAAAATCTTGATCGACTTTTCGCCCTTGCGGACCTGTCGTCCGAGCTGCTGCCACTTGCGGAATCCGGCGACCTGGCTGGCGTCGGGGGCCTGCGAGAAAATCAGCATGACGTTGTTGAAGCTGTAGGAGTGGAACGCTGCTGCGGCGGTCAGGTAGGCGGCCCATGCGTCGGTGTCGGTGAGCTGGGCGACCTTCGCGGTGATGCTCTCGTGCAGTGCGGCGGCCTGCTCGCGTCGCGCTGCGCTCTTGTCTGCCGTGCTCTTCGCTGGTGCACCCATAACTTTTCGGCCTCCGCTGATCCGGTGGCGTCCCCCTGCTCGGTGGCCGCCAATTTTTTTGCCCTGCTGGCAAAGGAGAATCGCGTCGGCATGAGGGGGCCGGAGTGCCACCCCTGG
>NZ_JASDCV010000009.1:0-262889 GCF_030407755.1 Rhodococcus sp. APC 3903 | reverse complement strand
CCGATAGCCTGGTACACCGATAGGCTTGTGCATAGTTTGCACGTCAACCAGGAGAGGCAGATGACGACCTCAGTTTCAACAACGCCCGTGGCCGAGAGCCGTAACGGCATCGACTTCAAAGTTGCAGATCTTTCGCTCGCGGAGTTCGGTCGCAAGGAAATCCGTCTGGCAGAGCACGAGATGCCCGGCCTCATGGCGCTTCGTCGCGAATACGCAGAGGTGTTGCCGCTCAAGGGCGCTCGCGTTTCCGGCTCGCTGCACATGACCATTCAGACCGCGGTTCTGATCGAGACGCTGACGGCGCTCGGCGCCGAGGTCCGCTGGGCTTCGTGCAACATCTTCTCCACGCAGGATCATGCTGCCGCCGCCATCGTCGTCGGTCCGCACGGCACCCCGGAAGAGCCCAAGGGCGTTCCGGTTTTCGCCTGGAAGGGTGAAACCCTCGAAGAGTACTGGTGGGCAGCGGAGCAGATGCTGACCTGGCCGGGCGAGCCCGCCAACATGATTCTCGACGATGGCGGCGACGCGACCATGCTGGTGCTCAAGGGCGCACAGTTCGAGAAGGCCGGCGTCGTGCCGCCGACGGACGACGACCAGGATTCCGACGAGTACAAGGTCTTCCTTGCGCTTCTGCGTCAGTCGCTCGCCGCTGACAAGGGCAAGTGGACTGCGATCGCCGAGTCCGTCCAGGGTGTCACCGAGGAGACCACCACGGGCGTTCTTCGTCTGTACCAGGTTGCCGCTGCCGGCGAACTCACGTTCCCCGCGATCAACGTCAACGACTCGGTCACCAAGAGCAAGTTCGACAACAAGTACGGCACACGCCACTCGCTGCTCGACGGCATCAACCGCGGCACCGACGTTCTGATCGGCGGCAAGGCTGCGCTGGTCTGTGGTTACGGAGACGTCGGCAAGGGTTGTGCCGAGGCACTTCGTGGCCAGGGCGCTCGCGTCGCGGTCACCGAGGTCGACCCCATCAACGCCCTTCAGGCGCTCATGGACGGCTTCGAGGTCAAGACAGTCGAGCAGGCCATCGGCTGGGCCGACATCGTGATCACGTCCACCGGTAACAAGGACATCATCACGTTCGAGCACATGAAGGCCATGAAGCACCAGGCCATCCTGGGCAACATCGGTCACTTCGACAACGAGATCGACATGGCAGGCCTCGAGAAGTCCGGCGACGTCACGCGGATCAACATCAAGCCGCAGGTCGACGAGTTCACCTTCGCCGACGGCCACTCGATCATCGTGCTGTCCGAAGGCCGCCTGCTCAACCTCGGCAACGCGACGGGCCACCCGTCGTTCGTGATGAGCAACAGCTTCTCCAACCAGGTCATCGCACAGATCGAACTGTGGACGAAGCCGGACGAGTACGACAACGAGGTCTACCGCCTCCCGAAGCACCTCGACGAGAAGGTCGCCAAGATCCACGTCGAGGCACTCGGTGGCACGCTGACCAAGCTCACGAAAGATCAGGCTGAGTACATCGGCGTCGACGTCGAAGGCCCGTACAAGCCGGAGCACTACCGCTACTGACCCGGCGATTCGTCGCTGAGAATGTAGTGCCCGCCGTCCCCCGGTCTGCGCAAGCAGGCCGGGGGATAGGCTTGTCCGCCGTGGGAACACTGGTGGCATTGGAAGGCCTCGACGGAGCTGGAAAGCGAACGTTGATCGGCAAAGTGGAGACCGAACTCCGCCGCGGCGGCACGTCGATCGCGACTCTGGATTTTCCGCGGTACGGAAAGTCGATCCACGCGGATCTTGCTGCCGAGGCGCTCAAAGGATCACACGGAGACCTGGCTGAATCCGTGAACGCGATGGCAGTCCTGTTCGCCTTGGACCGCGCCGGTGCTGCGGATCGGATCTCGGAACTGTTGTCCGCCAACGACATTGTTCTCCTCGACCGCTACGTTGCCTCCAACGCTGCCTACAACGCGGCGCGCGTGCATCAGGGCGTGGACGGCGAGATGGTCGCCTGGATCCGTGAATTGGAGTTGGGTCGACTCGCTCTCCCCGCTCCCGATCTGCAGCTGTACCTCGACGTGCCGGTAGCCCTGGCCGAGCAGCGCGCCCGCTCCCGTGAGGCCCAGGACGCGTCGCGTCAGCTCGACGCCTACGAGCGCGACGGCGGTCTGCAGGCCAGAACCGGTGAGCTCTACAAGCAGTTGGCAGCGACGAACTGGGCCTCACCCTGGTGGATCGTGGGGCCGGAGACGGACCCGGCAGATCTGGCACGCAGGCTCGCGGATTTCGCGTGATCGGTCACCCTGGCAGCCGGGATTCGAACTTTCCGGCACAGTAGAGGGAAAGACGCGGCACGCCGCACGGCCTCGTAACGGTCTGATTCATCGCTCCGAGATGCAACGATAGGGATATGAAACCAAGGATTCTGGTTGTCGACGACGACACGGCACTCGCCGAGATGCTCACGATCGTGCTGCGTGGTGAGGGTTTTGATCCCTACGTGGTAGGCGACGGAACCCTGGCGCTCGCGGCAGTGCGTGAGACGCGCCCCGATCTCGTCCTGCTCGATCTCATGCTTCCCGGAATGAACGGGATCGACGTATGCCGGGTTCTGCGTGCGGATTCCGGTGTGCCCATCGTGATGTTGACGGCCAAGACCGACACCGTCGACGTCGTGCTCGGCCTCGAATCCGGTGCGGACGACTACATCATGAAGCCGTTCAAGCCGAAGGAATTGGTGGCGCGAGTTCGCGCTCGCCTGCGCCGCACCGAAGAGGAACCGGCCGAGCTGCTGAGCATCGCCGACATCGTGATCGACGTTCCGGCGCACAAGGTCAGCCGCGGCAGCGAGCAGATCTCGCTCACACCACTCGAATTCGACCTGCTGGTCGCATTGGCGCGCAAGCCGCGCCAGGTGTTCACCCGTGAAGTCCTTCTCGAGCAGGTGTGGGGATACCGCCACGCCGCCGATACCCGTCTGGTGAACGTGCACGTTCAGCGTTTGCGCGCCAAGGTCGAAACTGATCCCGAGAATCCCGAAGTGGTTCTGACGGTCAGGGGGGTCGGCTACAAGGCCGGACCGCCGTGAGCGGAGTTTCCAGGTGGCGTCGTCGTCTCAATCGACGGCTGACGCCATTTCTGCGGTGGTGTCACTCGATGAGCAACACCCTCGCGCACACGTGGCGACGCTCGCTCCAGTTGCGAGTGGTCGTCTCGACTTTGACGTTGTCCTTGATCGTCATCGTCATTCTCGGTGTCGTGCTGACCAGCCAGATCACCGATCGACTGTTGGAAACGAAGATCACCGCGGCAACCGAGGAAATGGACCGTGCCCGCGGCATCGTCGAAGACCAACTCGCGGGCGTCGACGATTCGACGGCGCTCAACGTTCAATTGGAAAGCGCTGCATCCGGACTGACAAGCCGTCGCAACCAGACCTCGGGCCAGGCCTCCGGGTCGGCCGGCACCTTCGACCCGGTGCTCATCGTGCCTGGGGACGGGCCGCGCCAGCCGACGAGTTCGGGACCGGTCGATCAGATCCCCGACAACCTGCGCGAGTTCGTCAAACGCGGCCAGATCAGCTACCAATTCGCGACGGTGTCCAACCCGAACGGTTACTCCGGTCCCGCGCTGATCATCGGTAGCCCCACCGCGTCGTCGATATCGGGACTCGAGCTGTACCTGATCTTCCCGCTCGCAAGCGAAGACCGGAGTCTGTCGCTTGTTCGAAGCACCCTGCTGATCGGTGGAGCCGTGTTGCTGGTGCTCCTGGCTGCGATTTCGCTGTTGGTTGCCAGGCAGGTCGTGCTTCCCATCCGATCGGCCTCACGAATCGCGGTGCGTTTCGCAGACGGCCGACTCAAGGAACGAATGCCGGTCCGCGGCGAGGACGACATGGCGCGCTTGGCCATGTCCTTCAACGAGATGGCCGAGAGTCTGTCCAAACAGATCACCCAGTTGGAGGAGTTCGGCAGTCTCCAGAAACGCTTCACCTCCGATGTCAGCCATGAACTCCGCACACCTCTGACCACGGTCCGCATGGCCGCCGACCTGATCTACGACGGCAGCGAGAACCTCGATCCGATGCTGCGTCGGTCGTCGGAACTGCTTGTCGCCGAGCTGGACAGGTTCGAGGGGCTTCTGGCGGACCTCCTCGAGATCTCCCGCCACGACGCCGGTGTCGCGGAACTCGCATCCGAACAACTCGACGTGCGTATGTGTGCGCGAGCGGCCGTTTCCACGGTTCGCCATCTCGCCCGCGAATCCGGCACCGAACTGATCGTGGACATGCCCGACGAGCCCGTCATGGCAGATGTCGATCCGCGCCGCGTCGAACGCATCCTGCGAAATCTCCTGGCCAACGCCATCGACCACGGTGAGGGGAAGCCGATTCTGCTTCGCCTTCGCGCCGACGACAATGCCCTCGCCTTCATCGTCCGCGACAGTGGCGTCGGGTTGCGTCCGGGCGAGGAGAAGTTGGTCTTCAACCGGTTCTGGCGATCGGACCCGTCCCGCGTGCGCCGCAGTGGCGGCACCGGACTCGGCCTCGCGATCAGCGTCGAGGACGCGAATCTGCACGACGGCAAGCTCGAGGCCTGGGGCGAACCGGGAGTCGGCGCCTGCTTCCGGCTGACGCTCTCGCGCACCCGTGGCAAGAAAGTCGTGTCGAGCCCACTGCCTCTCAAACCGACGACCACAAAGTTCGTCCGCACGCCGAGCGAAGCCGACATCGTCGCCGATACCGTCGGCGAGGTCACGTCGTCCCTGCCGACTCCGCGCGAATCGGACTCGCGGAACGAGTCCAACGGTGGGGATCGATCATGATCGAAACCCGCCGCCGTCTGGCACTTCTCGCAACAACGCTCAGCGTGCTGTTGCTGACCGGCGCGTGCGCGAGTTTGCCGGAATCCTCCTCGCCGCAGGCAATCGGAACTCTGGCAACAGCTGTGCCCGGAACCTCCGTCGAATCACCGGCATCGGGGCGAGAACCGGACTTGCTGGTACGTGACTTCGTCAAGGCAAGTACCGATCCGTCCAACCGGCATGCCGCAGCCCGTCAGTACCTCACCAAAGACGCCTCGGCGCGCTGGGACGACGCGGCCAGTGCCGTCATCGTCGACAAGATCGACACCCTGTCGGCGTCGCGAACCAGTTCCGAAGCGGTGTACACGATTCGTGTGAACAAGGTCGGTCGCCTCGACCCCGGCGGGCTGTACGTCCCCGAAGAGGGCAGCTTCGAAGCGAAGATGACGCTGACGTTGACCGATGGCGAATGGCGTATCAGCGATCTGCCACCCGGTGTGATCATGGAGCGCCCGCAGTTCCTCGGCGCATATCAGCGGAAGTCGTTGTTCTTCCTCGACCCGACCAGCCAGACAGTCGTCCCCGACCTTCGCTGGATCTCCGGCGGACAGGACCAGGTGGCAGCTCAGCTGATCGGCCTGATGATCGACGGACCGAAGGCAGCGCTGGCGCCGGCTGTACGAAACGAACTCGGCAATGGCGTGTCGGTGATCGGTCCGATCACCAAGGCCGACGGCAAGCCGGGACAGGTCGGGGTCGGTCTCGGCGGTGTGCGCATCAACTTCCGTCTGGACAATCCGATGGATGCTGCGACGCGCGGTTTGTTTGCAGCGCAAGTCATCTGGACGCTCGCCAATGCCGATGTCGCGGGACCGTACGTTCTGGAGATCGACGGCGAACCGCTGGACGCGGCTCATGCGGAAGGCTGGACCACCGCCGACGTCGCGTCGACCAACCCGCTGGCCACCACGAGTGCGACCGTCGGACTGCACGCACTGCGCAACGGTTCACTGGTGAGCGTCAGCGAGCAGGAGGCGACTCCGGTGCCCGGTTTCGCGGGCAATGCGGGCAACCTCACGGCGGCTGCTCTCTCGCGGGACGGCAAGTTGGTCGCAGCCGTCGCAGACACGGCTCGGCCGGATCCAGCCACCCGGTTCGACTTGTCGCTCGGTACATACGGCGATGGTTCCGCTCCGGTGCTCGAAGGCAGCGCCATCACCCGACCTTCGTGGGAGCTGGACAACAACGCGGTCTGGGCGGCCGTGAACGGCAATACCGTCGTTCGGGTCGTCCGCGAACCAGGAACCGGTCGGGTGTCGGTCACCAACGTCGATGTCGGGGCGTTGACGTCGGTCGGCTCCACGATCTCGGAATTGCGTCTCTCTCGCGACGGCGTGCGAGCCGCGATGATCATCGACGGCAAGGTCTACCTGGCCGTGGTCGTGCGCACACCCAGCGGGGTCTACGCCCTGACGAGTCCGCGTGCGGTGGCGTCCGGCTTGGGCAGTACCGCGCTCTCACTCGACTGGAGCAACAGCGACACCATCGTGATCGCGCGCAGTGGAGCCGACATACCGGTCGTCCAGGTCGCCATAGACGGTTCACGAATGGACGCGCTGCCGAGTGGAAACCTGACCGCTCCCGTCACCTCCGTGGATGCGTCGCCGACCACCGAGTACGTCGCCGACGCGCGTGCGGTGTTCCAACTGAACAACAACGACCCCGCCGGGGATCGACGCTGGCGTGAAGTGACTGTGCTGACCGGACAGAAGGCGATTCCGGTTCTACCTGGCTGACGTCTCTGTGCTCTGGTGCATGTCTGTGCTCTGATGCATGTCTGTGCTCTGATGCATGTCGGTGCTCTGATTCATGATTCGGCCATGGGGGACAAGAAATTCGGTGCCGGATTGCTCGATCTGCTGTTGCCACGCGAGTGTGGTGGGTGTGGCCGCACGGGGACGCTGTGGTGCGGTGAGTGCGCGGAACTGCTGCGTGACCATCCGGTTCAATTGAGTCCGCGCGTAGACCCGGGCGTGCCGGTCTGGGCACTCGGCCGCTACGACGGCCCAAGGCGGCGCAGTGTGATCGAGATGAAGGAACGGGGTCGTCGGGACCTCGCGATGCCTCTGGGGATCGCTGTGGCCGGCGCATTGGCCACTCTGGAACGGTGGGGCGAGGTCGGCGTCGTGAGTCGCAATCCGATCGTGCTGGTGCCGGCTCCCACACGCGCCCGAGCGGCGCGTTCTCGCGGGGGTGATCCGGTTCGCCGGATAGCCGAGAGTGTGCGCGAAAAGCGGGAAGTTGGTTCCGTCGAGGGGCGTCCGGTACGTGTCTGTCCGATTCTCCGGATGACGCGAGGCGTACGTGACTCGGTCGGACTGTCCGCGGCCGACCGGGTGACCAATGTGAACGGTCATGTGTCTCTCGACACCACTGCAGTCTCTTCGATTGTCGGGGACGGCGACATCGTCCTGCTCGACGACGTCCTGACCACGGGAGTGACTGCGGCAGAGTCGGTTCGGGCTCTCACGCTCAGTGGGATTCGGACAACTCTCGTGCTTGTTCTTGCAGGGGCTTAGATGAATTTCGTTGGAACAGTGGCACTCGCGCGCGTTACGTACTAGCGTCGGCGGCACACCCGAAAATACTGGTAGGAGGTGGTACTTCGATACTGGTGCCGGGCGGATCCCCTCTCGGTACTTGCAGAATTTGCCGCCGCCCACCGTGGGGCGGGGCCGTAATTGGGAGGTACGAGTGACGACCCCTTCGCAAGCCTCGTTTTTCATCGAGGACGCCACCATCGAGCGTTCCGAGAATGCCGCAGCTCCGAGATCCGACGTCGTAGTCAAGGGACGAAATGTCGAGATCCCCGATCACTTCCGAATCTACGTTTCGGAAAAGCTGGCGCGACTCGAACACTTCGACCCCTCCATATTCCACTTCGACGTGGAACTTCAACATGAACGCAACCGACGACAGGCCAAGAGTTGCCAGCGCGTCGAGATCACCGCTCGAGGTAAAGGCCCGGTGGCCCGAGCCGAAGCGTCCGCAGACAGCTTCTACGCCGCCTTCGAATCGGTGATCGACAAGCTCGAAAGCCGGCTCCGTCGAACCAAGGACCGCAAGAAGGTCCATTACGGCGACAAGCGACCGGTGTCCGTCGCGGAGGCAACCGCCTCCCTCGTCGACGCAGACTCGCTCGGAGTCACACCGGACATTTCGCTGAACGGCCAAGAGCCGGACGAGTACGACGGCCCGGGACGCGTGGTCCGCACGAAGGATCACCCGGCCGAGCCGATGACCATCGACGACGCTCTGTACGAGATGGAACTGGTCGGACACGACTTCTTTCTCTTCCATGACAAGGAGTCGGACAAGCCGTCCGTCGTCTACCGTCGTCACGCTTTCGACTACGGATTGATCCGCCTGACATGACCCAATCGGTGGTGGGTTTGCTCGCTCGCCGCCGGTAGCGCCTACCATGGAATCCGGCCGGAGTTTTCGGACCCCGGCCGGATTTTCAGTGTGTGACCCCTGTCGCCGAAGATTGAGGACGAAGAAGACTGTGCCGTCGCTGTCGCTATCGAAGCTGCTCCGTGTTGGTGAAGGTCGCATGGTCAAGCGGCTCAAGCACATCGCCGAGCATGTGGAATCTCTGTCGCCCGATGTCGAAGGCCTGACAGACGAGCAACTCAAAGCCAAGACCACCGAGTTCCGTGAGCGCTATGCCGCCGGGGAAACTCTCGACGAGTTGCTGCCCGAGGCATTCTCCGTGGCCCGTGAGACGTCGTGGCGCGTGATCAACCAGAAGCACTTCCACGTGCAGATCATGGGTGGCGCGGCCCTGCACTTCGGCAACGTCGCCGAGATGAAGACCGGTGAGGGCAAGACTCTGACGTCGGTTCTTCCGGCTTATCTCAACGCGATCGCCGGTGACGGCGTCCATGTGGTCACGACCAACGACTACCTCGCCAAGCGTGACTCCGAGTGGATGGGTCGCGTTCACCGCGCCCTCGGCCTCGAGACCAGTGTGATCCTGTCGGGCATGACGCCGGCCGAGCGCCGCGTCGCCTACGCAGCCGACATCACGTACGGCACCAACAACGAGTTCGGCTTCGACTACCTGCGCGACAACATGACGCATTCGCTGGACGACCTGGTCCAGCGTGGCCACGCGTTTGCCATCGTGGACGAGGTCGACTCGATCCTCATCGACGAAGCCCGAACCCCGCTCATCATCTCGGGCCCGGCCGACGGCTCCAGCAAGTGGTACAGCGAGTTCGCTCGCATCGCGCCGCTGCTGAAGAAGGACGTCCACTACGAGGTCGACATCCGCAAGCGCACCATCGGTGTGCACGAGGCGGGCGTCGAACTGGTCGAGGACCAGCTCGGTATCGACAACCTGTACGAAGCCGCGAATTCTCCGCTGGTGAGCTACTTGAACAACGCGATCAAGGCCAAAGAGCTCTACACCAAGGACAAGGACTACATCGTCCGCGACGGTGAGGTCATCATCGTCGACGAGTTCACCGGCCGCGTGCTGGTCGGCCGCCGCTACAACGAGGGCATGCACCAGGCGATCGAGGCCAAGGAGAAGGTGGAGATCAAGGCGGAGAATCAGACTCTCGCCACCATCACCCTGCAGAACTACTTCCGTCTGTACGACAAGTTGTCCGGCATGACGGGTACCGCCGAGACGGAAGCTGCCGAGCTTCACCAGACTTACACCCTCGGTGTGATCCCGATCCCGACCAACCGTCCGATGGTCCGAGTCGACAACGGCGACCTCATCTACAAGACAGAGGAAGCCAAGTTCGACGCGGTGGTCGACGATGTCGTCGAGCGCCACGAGAACGGCCAGCCCGTCCTGATCGGTACCACCAGCGTCGAGCGCTCGGAGTACCTGTCCAAGCAGTTCACCAAGCGCGGCGTTGCACACAACGTCCTCAATGCGAAGTTCCACGAGAAGGAAGCGACCATCATCGCCGAGGCCGGTCGCTCCGGTGCGGTCACCGTCGCGACCAACATGGCCGGCCGTGGTACCGACGTCGTTCTCGGTGGTAACCCGGACATCATCGCGGACATCGCGCTGCGCAAGAAGGGCCTCGATCCGGTCACGACGCCGGACGAGTACGAAGCAGCCTGGGACGCAGTCCTGGACGAGGTCAAGGCTGAGGTCAAGGCAGACGCGGAGAAGGTCCGCGACGCCGGCGGCCTGTACGTTCTGGGCACCGAGCGTCACGAATCGCGTCGTATCGACAACCAGTTGCGCGGTCGTTCCGGACGTCAGGGTGATCCCGGCGAATCGCGGTTCTACCTTTCGCTCGGTGACGAGCTCATGCGTCGCTTCAACGGTTCGGCCCTCGAGTCGATCATGACGCGCCTCAACCTTCCCGACGACGTACCGATCGAAGCCAAGATGGTCTCGAAGGCCATCAAGAGCGCTCAGACTCAGGTCGAGCAGCAGAACTTCGAAATTCGCAAGAATGTCCTCAAGTACGACGAGGTCATGAACCAGCAGCGAACGGTCATCTACAAGGAGCGCCGCCAGATCCTCGAGGGTGAGGACATGGAGGGCCAGGTCGAGCAGATGATCACTGACGTGGTCACCGCCTACGTCGACGGTGCGACCGCCGAGGGATACGTCGAGGACTGGGATCTCGAGCAGCTGTGGACCGCGCTCAAGACGCTCTACCCGGTCGGCATCGATCACAAGACGTTGGCAGGGGAGGACGGCGCAGGCATCAACAGTGACCTGAGCCGTGACGACCTGCGAACCGCTTTGCTCGAAGACGCCCACGCGGCGTACAAGAAGCGCGAAGCCGAGATCGATGCGATCGCCGGCGAAAACGGTATGCGTGAACTCGAGCGTCGTGTCTTCCTCTCGGTCCTGGACCGCAAGTGGCGAGAGCATCTCTACGAGATGGATTACCTCAAGGAGGGAATCGGTCTGCGTGCGATGGCCCAGCGCGATCCGCTGGTCGAGTACCAGCGCGAGGGTTACGACATGTTCATCGGCATGCTCGACGGATTGAAGGAAGAGTCCGTCGGATTCCTCTTCAACCTGCAGGTCGAGGCAGCTCCGGCGCAGCCCGCGAGCGGAATCTCCGTCACGGCCGGCTCGGCCGCTGCGGCGTCCGCCACGGCGCCCAAGCCGCTCCCGACGCAGGAAGCCGCAGCCAGGACAACCGGAACTGCTGCCCCGACGGCGTTGCGCGCCAAGGGACTTGACGACGAAGGTCCGTCGCGATTGACGTACACCGGCCCGGACGAGGACGGCAAGGCGAAGGCAACGCGTGACTCGGCCGCCGACTCCGGTGACGGGGCGGCCTCGCGCCGCGAACGTCGTGAAGCAGCACGGACGCAGTCGAAGAGCAATCGAGCTCCGAAGTCCAAGCGCAAGCGCTGAGGTTCAGTACAGCTGAGCTACCAGCGCAGTTAGTACTCAGCAGGCTGGACGGTCACACCACGTGTAGTGCGGTGACCGTCCAGCCTGTTCCGTCTGTATGGTCGATCCGACCCGCGACGGCAAATGTCTGCGTGCCTCGTGTGTACGTCGCACAGACTTCGGCGGTACTCTTCGACACTGCTTGAACGTGGGTGCGGTGAACGGCCGCGCCGCCCAGCTTCCGGGCCGAAAATTCCGAAGTATAAAGTCGCGCAACAACTTCCAGGACGGACGGCGTCAATACGCCCTTGAGTTGCCGCGGATTTCGTCGCCGGTCGACGGTTTCGAGAACCAGGCGAAGCGATCGGTTCCAGAAGATGTCGGCACCCGCCAACTGCGGTTCCAGCACGTGAGTGAAACCGGCACTGGGCGACGTTCCGTTGTGTGGCGACTTTCGTGGGCGACGCAGCATTCGGTCTGTTCGGCACTGCGCTCGGTCGGGTCGGCACTGCGGCCGCGTAAGCGCGACGGTATGCGCGTGAGGCTCGAATTGTGGTGCCGGCTCGAGAATGATTGTGCAGTCCTGCTCCATGGCATCCCCCGGATGATCGTGCGTCCGAGATGGTCGTCTCGGACTTCGCTCCCCCGAGCGATGGTGAGAAGCATGACACGAAACGCTCGAGATGTCGCCGTGATCACCATCGCGACTTAGGGTGATGGCGTGCGGGGACTTCTGTTGGATGTCGGTGGCGTGCTGTTCGGTCCGGGGTCGGATCTCGACGGCTTGAGCGAGGTCGTGCGCGCGGTGAAGGCCCGCGGAATCGTGACGGGAATCGTCAGCAACGATCCCGGCGGTGCCAATGCTCAGTGGTTGCGGGACCTCGGAGACGGGGTCTTGGTCGACGACGTGATCTTGTCCGGTGATGTCGAGATGGCGAAGCCCGACGCCGAGATCTATCTGTTGGCGGCGAGTCGTTTGGGCGTCGAGCCGGAGGACTTCGTTTTCGTGGATGATCTCGAAATCAACGTCCGGGCGGCGGTGGCAGTCGGGATGGTCGGGGTCCACCACGTCGGCTCGGAATCGACCATCGAGGAGTTGTCGATTCTGTTCGATCTCGGCGACGGAGGGGACACGAAGCCATGGTGAACAGACTGACGACTCAGGATGCTGCTTTCTACTTCCTCGAAGCCGGGACGACGCCGATGCATGTCGGCTCGTTGGGGATCTTCCGGCAACTGCGAAACGGGATCGATCACGAGGAATTGCTTCGTCTGGTCGAAGAGCGGCTCGGATCGGTTCCGCGTTACCGCCAGCGAGTGCGTGAGGTGGCGTTCGGCCTGGCCCGCCCCGTGTGGGTGGACGACTCGGATTTCGACATCACCTATCACGTACGCCGATCGGCTCTGCCCAAACCAGGTTCCGACGAACAGCTGATGGATCTGATCGCGCGGCTGACGTCGAGACCACTCGACAGCACGAGGCCGTTGTGGGAGATGTACCTGGTCGAGGGGCTGACCAGAAACAGATTCGCCATCTTCACGAAGTCTCATTCGTCGTTGGTGGACGGCGAGGCGGCTCCAGAGATCAGTCAGGTGATCTTCGATCCGGAGAAGAATCGAGCGCCAGGCCCCGAAGAATTGTGGATGCCCGCCAGGCCACCGAGCGATACCAGCTTGTTGGTCAGTGCAATGGCAGATCTCGTGACGAGCCCGGGGGAGGGGATCGCGCGGGCGCGTGCAGCGTTCAACGACGTGACCACATCCGTCACCGAGGCTGTGAGTGCACTCGGGAAACTCGCGGAAGTGGTTCGAACGGCGACCCAGGTGGCCCCGTCGAGCCCGCTCAACGCCACCATCTCGCGCAATCGACGCCTTGCGGTGGCCAAGACGTCTCTCGAGGACTATCGACGTATTCGCGCGCGGTACGGGTGCGAGATCAATGACGTGATTCTCACCGTCATCGCAGGTGCGATGCGGAACTGGCTGCTCTCGCGTGGTGAGCCGGTGACCGAGGCGACCATCGTGCGGGCGATGGTGCCCATGTCGGTGTACACGGACGGCCCCGAGAGTCCCGACGTCGACGATCCGCAGGCGCCGGGGCATGTTTCGTCGTTCCTCATCGACCTGCCTGTCGGTGAACCCAACGCGGTTGTTCGGCTCTCTCACGTGGCGCATGCGACGGAGGCATTCGCGCGTCAGGGTCGGCGGGTCACCGCGCAGACGATGGTGCGAATGTCCGGGTTTGCGCCGGCGACGCTGCATGCGATGAGCTCCCGTGCGGCCAGTAGTCTGTCGCAGCGAATGTTCAACTTGATGATCACCAATGCGCCAGGGCCACAGTTCCCGCTCTACCTCGGTGGGGCTCGGATGCTGGAGATGTATCCGGTGTCGCCACTGCTCAAGAATCAGACACTCAGCATCGCCCTGACGTCGTACGACGGAAATGTCTACTACGGTTTGAATGCCGACCGTGACGCGATGTCGGACGTCGACGTCGTTCGTTCGCTGATCTTCGAGTCACTCGAGGAATTGACGGATGCGAGTCGGTGACGAACGAGCATGAAGGTGGTCTCATGAGGGTGTACGTACCGGCGACGGTCGAGATTTTGCAGAAGTTGGTCGCAGATCAGGAGTTCGACCCGATGAGCCGGACGGCTTTTGCGGTCACCCCGACTCTGCGTGAGTCGTACGCGGCGGGCGATGACGACGAGTTGGCCGAGGTCGCCATGGGTGAGGCTGCGCGTGCGTCGCTGCGGCTGATCGCCGGAACGGAGGGTGACGTCACCTTCCGGCGTGCTGTCGTTGCCGCCGACGTCGACGATGCAGATGTGAAGTTGCGTCCCGATCTCGACGATTCTGTAGTTCGATTGGCGGGTCCTGTGACGATGGCTCAGGTTGCATCTGTGCATGTCGACCTCGAACAGGCAGAATCGGACATCGAGCGCGCTGCTGGCATAGTCGACGCGGCGGATCTCGGTGACGCCGATGCCGAGTTCACGCTCGGCGACGCGGAGGACCACGAGTTGGCGTGGTACGCCGCGCAGGAGTTGCCGTTCTTGCTCGACCTGCTGTGAATGTGCTTACCGTGAAGTAACCTACGGTACCGTAACCTGATAACCTACGGTACCGTAGGCAGTGGGTTCGGAAGGTGAGAGGTGGAGGTCTGATGGGTCTGAAGGACTGGATCGAGGCACCGGCAGCGTCGGTAGTTCCGGCAGCGCGGTCGAAGCTCAATCTGCTTCGTGGTGCGGCGGCTCGGCTGACCACACCATTGCTTCCCGACGACTATCTGCACCTCGCAAATCCGTTGTGGTCCGCCCGCGAGCTGCGTGGTCAGATCGTCGAAGTCCGGCCTGAGACCACGGATTCGGCGACCATCGTCATCAAGCCGGGGTGGGGATTCGACTTCAATTACCAGCCGGGGCAGTACATCGGCATCGGTCTGCATATCGACGGACGCTGGCATTGGCGGTCGTACTCACTTACTTCGCCTCCCAACTGGGAGAACAAGCGCATTTCCATCGCGGTCAAGGCCATGCCCGAGGGCTTTCTCTCGAGCCACCTCGTCAGCGGGGCCGTGCCGTCGGGAACCATCGTTCGACTGGCCACGCCTTCGGGTAACTTCGCGTTGCCGGATCCGCCGCCGGAGAAGATCCTGTTCATCACCGCCGGCAGTGGCATCACTCCGGTCATGGGCATGCTGCGGACGATGAACCGGCGCGGTCAATTGCCCGACGTCATGCACATCCACTCGGCTCCGACGGAATCCGACGTGATGTTCGCCGACGAACTCACGGCACTGCACGCCGAGCACGAGGACTTCGTGAGTCACGTTCAGCTCACGCGCCGCGACGGAAAATTCAAACTCAGTTCCCTCGACACGGTCTGCCCCGACTGGCGTGAGCGCCACACCTGGGCGTGCGGACCCCTTCCGTTGCTCGACGAGCTCGAAGACGTCTGGAAGGCGGAAGGCATCGAGGATCGACTCCACATGGAGCGATTCGCGGTTTCACGCATCGACGCCTCGGCGGACGGCGGCACGGTCACGTTCGAGAAGTCGGGTAAGACGATCACCGTCGACGGCGCGACGACGCTTCTGGAAGCCGGCGAGCAGTCCGGCGCCTTGATGCCCTTCGGTTGCCGCATGGGCATCTGCCAGACGTGTGTCGTGCCTCTCGTTGCCGGCCACGCAATCGACCTACGCTCGGGAAAACAGCACGCGGAGGGCGAGCGGATTCAGACGTGCATCTCCGCTGCCGCCGGCGACTGTACGCTGGACGCATAGCTTCTAGGCACACGGAGGACCACGGTGGCCATCACCGATATCAAAGAGTTTTCGCACCTCACCGAGGCCGATGTCGAAGCTCTCGGACGTGAACTCGATCAGATTCGACTAGACATCGAAGACTCTCGTGGAATCCGGGACGCCCGCTACATTCGTCGCGTCATTCGCGTCCAGCGGGCGTTGGAACTCGGTGGGCGTATCGCGCTGTTCGGCAGTCGGTACCGACCGGCATGGCTGGTCGGCACGAGCCTGCTGAGCCTGTCGAAGATCATCGAGAACATGGAGCTCGGGCATAACGTCATGCACGGGCAATGGGACTGGATGAACGATCCCGAGATTCACTCCGTTTCGTGGGAGTGGGATCAGACCGGTCCTTCCGAGCACTGGAAGCGTGCCCACAACTACCAGCACCACACGTACACCAACGTCGTCGGGATGGACGAGGACCTCGGTTTCGGGATCCTGCGTATGACGCGCGACGAGCCGTGGAAGCCGATCAACCTCTTCCAGCCGATCGCCAACGTGATCTTGGCGGCCACGTTCGAGTGGGGCATCGCGCTGCACGACCTCACGGCGGCAGCCGAGTTGGAGGGCGCGGAAAAGGGGCAACTGAACTCGCAGGCGAACAAAGACTTCGCGCGCAAGATCTTTCGTCAGGTGGGCAAGGACTTCATCTTGTTCCCCGCGCTGACGGGGCCGGCGTGGAAGTCGACCATGACGGCCAATGCCACCGCGAATCTCGTGCGCAACCTGTGGGCGTACGTCGTCATCTTCTGTGGTCACTTCCCGGACGGCGCCGAGAAGTTCACCGTTGCCGAATTCGAGCAGGAGACTCGTCACGAGTGGTACCTGCGCCAGATGCTCGGTAGCGCGAACTTCAATTCGGGCAAGCTCATGGGACTCATGAGTGGCAACCTGAGCTACCAGATCGAGCACCACGTCTTCCCTGATCTGCCGAGCAACCGCTACCCCGAAATTGCCGTGAAGATGCGTGCATTGTGCGAGAAGTTCGATCTCCCGTACACGACCGGTTCGCTCTTCAAGCAGTATCTCCTGGCGCTGCGCACGATCCACAAGCTGGCCTTGCCGGACAAGTGGCTGACTGCGACCTCGGACAATGCTCCGGAAACGTCCTCGGAACTACGGTTCCGCGACTCAGGGTTCCGGGACGCAGCCATGGCGATGGTCGAGGACCTGCGTACCGATCCGGTCACCGGCAAGCGCCTCGGATTGTTGACCGCACTCAAGTCGCAGGCGCGTTCTCGCATGCCGAAGCGCCGGAAGTGATATAGGTTACATCGGGAAAAACCTAACCTACGGTGCCGTAAGTTACGCTACAGTAGGTGCAGTTGATCTGAACGATTCGAAGTCATGATCGTTCTGCACTTACTACTTTGCGCCTAACTCACTGCTAGGAGGCTTTCCATGGCGATTGCAGATGTCAAGGAATATGCACATCTCACGGACGCCGACATCGAGGCGCTCGGCCGCGAACTCGACGCGATTCGTCGCGACATCGAGGAGTCGCGCGGAGAGAAGGACGCGCGCTACGTGCGCAACGTCATTCGCCTGCAGCGTTCACTCGAAATTGGCGGCCGCGCAGTGCTTTTCGCCAGCCGTCGCCGTCCGGCGTGGCTCGCCGGAGTTGGCCTGCTGACGCTCTCGAAGATCATCGAGAACATGGAACTCGGGCACAACGTGATGCACGGTCAGTGGGACTGGATGAACGACCCGGAGATCCACTCCACCTCGTGGGAGTGGGACGTCACCGGTCCGTCTGCGCACTGGAAGCAGACCCACAACTACCTGCATCACAAGTACACCAACGTCCTCGGAATGGACGACGACGTCGGATACGGACTCCTGCGCGTCACCCGCGATCAGCGATGGAAGCCCTTCAACGCCGGCAATCTGGTCTACAACACGCTGCTTGCGCTGTTCTTCGAGTACGGCATCGCCGCACAGCACCTCGAGCTCGGCAAGGTGGCCAAGGGCCGCGCCGACAAGGAAGAGACCCAGCGCAAGCTCCGCGAGGTCGGCGAGAAGATCGGCAAGCAGGTCCTGCGCGACTACGTCATCTACCCGGCCATCACCGGCCCGGCGTGGAAGAGCACGTTGTCGGCCAACTTCACCGCCAACACCCTGCGGAACGTGTGGACCAACGCGGTCATCTTCTGCGGTCACTTCCCGGACGGTGCCGAGAAGTTCACCAAGGAAGACATCGACAAGGAAACGCAGGCCCAGTGGTACCTGCGTCAGATGCTCGGCAGCGCCAACATCGAGGGCAGCGCGCTCATGGACTTCATGACGGGCAACCTGAGCTACCAGATCGAGCATCACCTGTTCCCCGATCTGCCCAGCAACCGCTACAAGGACATCGCGGTCACGGTGCGTCAGCTCGCAGACAAGTACGACCTGCCGTACACGACGGGCCCACTTGCCGTGCAGTACGCCAAGTCCTGGCGCACCATCGCCAAGCTGTCGCTGCCCAACAAGTACCTCAAGGACACCGTCGACAATGCGCCCGAGACGGCGTCGGAGCGGATGTTCGACGGCGAACTGACGTCGACTGTCGATCCCGTGACCGGGCGTCGTAACGGTCTCAAGAGCGCCATCGCACGTAAGCGCAAGAGTGGAAAGCTGCGCAGCCTCCTCGGCCTGCGCTGATTTCCCGCCTGCGCTGACCAGACGCAACAAGCGGCCCGACACCATTCGACATGGTGCCGGGCCGCTTTGCTGTTCTAGCCAAGGGGTGTCGCTCAGTACTGATCGTTGGACTTGATCGCTTCCAGCAGTTGTCGCACAGCGACGACGCGTCGAGCGGATTTGCCCTCCAGCAGGTCGAGCTTGCATTCGGGGTCTGCCGGCGGCCCGAGGTGCGTGCATCCGCGCGGGCAATCCTCGATCGCCGCAGCGAGATCCGAGAATGCAGCCACCACGTTCTCGGGCGAGATGTGCGCCAGACCGAACGAACGGATGCCCGGGGTGTCGATCACCCAGCCGCCACCGGCGAGGGGGAGTGCCACCGATTGCGTCGATGTGTGCCGGCCCTTGCCGACGCCGGATACGATGCCGACCGCTCGATTGGCATCGGGGACAAGGCGATTGACCAATGTCGATTTTCCGACGCCGGAATGTCCGATCAGGGCGGTCAACTTGTGCTCGAGGATCTGCGTCAGTTCGTCCAGGGGATCGTCGCGACCGGCGACGACCACTTGGATGTCGAGGTCGGCGAAAGTGCTCGCGAATTCCTCGGGTGGTTCGAGGTCGCTCTTGGTCAGGCAGACGATCGGTGTCAGGCCACCCACGTAGGCGGCGACCAGTGCGCGCTCGACAAAACCGGTGCGCGGTGGGGGATCGGCGAGTGCCACGACGATGAGCAACTGCTCCGCGTTCGCGACGACGATGCGTTCGAAGGGATCAGTGTCGTCGGCCGTCCGTCGCAGAACCGTTGAACGCTCGGAGACCCGGACAATGCGGGCGAGGGTGTCGGTTTTGCCGGACAGATCGCCGACGATGTCCACCTGATCGCCGACGACGATGGGGGTTCGGCCAAGTTCGCGGGCGCGCATCGTGACGATCAGTCGGTCGGGATCGCCGCCGAGGACGCAACCCCAACGGCCACGATCCTTCGACACCACCATCCCCGATTCGGCCGAGAGATGTTCGGGCCGAGTCTTCGTACGGGGGCGGGATCCGCGGCCGGGACGTACCCGGACGTCGGACTCGTCGTACTGCCGCGGACTCAGAAGCTTGCCTTCGGTGTCGCCGGCGAACTCTCGAGCATGTCGATCCACATGTTCTCGAAGCCGGGCAGTGTCTTGGCTGTGGTTCCGACATCGTCGACGTCGACGCCGTCGACGACCAGGCCGATGATGGCGCCGGCTGTTGCCATCCGGTGGTCGGCATACGAGAGCCATTGTCCGCCGTGGAGTTCCGCGGGAACGATCGTCAGGCCGTCGTCGGTTTCGGTGACGGAACCGCCGAGCTTGTTGATCTCGTCGGCGAGGGCGGCCAGACGGTCGGTCTCGTGCCCGCGCAGGTGTGCAATACCTCGCAGATGCGAGGTGCCCTCGGCGAGAGCGGCCAGGGCCGCGACGGTGGGGGTCAGCTCTCCCACGTCGTGGAGGTCGATGTCGATGCCACGCAGTTTCTCCGGGCCGCGAACGGTCAGCACGCCGTCGGCAAGAGTGACGTCGGCGCCCATCGAGGCGAGGATCCCGCGGATCGCGTCGCCGGGCTGCGTCGTCGACGACGGCCACATCGGGATGCTGACGGTTCCGCCGGTAACAGCGGCTGCGGCCAGGAACGGTGTGGCGTTGGAGAGATCGGGTTCGATCGCCCAGTCCACGGCGCGCACCGGCCCCGGTGCCACTCGCCACGTGTCTGCGTCTCCGCCCGTGGCTGGTGTCGTCACGGAAACTCCGGATTGGCGGAGCATCTCGACGGTCATGTCGATGTGTGGCATGGACGGGACGGGCTTGCCGTCGTGGTGAACGGTGACACCCTCTTCGAAGGCAGCAGCCGAGAGCAGGAGACCGGAGACGAACTGCGACGAGCCGGATGCGTCGATGGTGACCGTTCCTCCGCGTAGGGATCCGGTTCCGGTGACGGTGAACGGGAGTGCGTCACCTTCGATCCGAGCGCCGAGACCGCGCAGTGCCTCCAAGATGGTGCCGAGGGGGCGGGTGCGTGCTTGCTCGTCGCCGTCGAAGCGGACGCTGCCGTCGGCCATCGCGGCGAGCGGCGGCAGGAAGCGCATCACGGTGCCGGCCAGGCCGCAGTCGACCTCGCCGCCGCGCAGGGGCCCAGGGGTGATGCGAAGCGTGGTCGGATCGCCGGCTTCCTCGACGCCGATGCCGAGGTCACGCAGAGCTGCGATCATCAGGTCGGCGTCACGGCTGCGAAGTGCACCGGTAATCGTGGACGGGCCATCCGCAAGTGCGGCAAGAATCAGAGCTCGATTGGTGATGGACTTGGATCCGGGCAGCGTCACCACTGCATCGACGGGTGCTTGGGCCCTCGGGGCGCTCCACAGACTCAGACTCACATGGTCCATCTTCTCTCATCGGTGGGGGAATGGTCGAAACCGTGCCACCCTGGGTGTCATGTGCGGAAGGTATGCGACCACAGCGGACCCGGCCACCCTGGCGGTGGAACTCGATGCGCTCGACGAGACGGACCACTCGGCGCCCGTCGAAGCCGACTACAACGTGGCCCCCACGACCGAGGTGTTGACCGTCGTCGAACGCCACGATCGGGAGAACCCCGACAGCGATCCGACCAAGAGGATTCGGCGGATGCGGTGGGGATTGGTGCCGTCGTGGACCAAGGAGCTGGGCAAAGGCCCGGTCCTGTTCAACGCCCGCGCCGACTCGCTGGCGGAGAAGCCGGCGTTTCGGACCGCCTTCAAGTTCAAGCGTTGCCTGGTCCCCATGGACGGGTGGTACGAGTGGCAGACCGAGGCCACCGGCGGGAAAAAGGCAGCGAAGATTCCTTACTACATGCACCCCGACGACGGATCACGGCTGTTCATGGCGGGCGTGTGGTCTGCCTGGCGGGACCCGAGGGTCGAGAACACGAGCCCCGTCCTGAGCTGCTCGATCGTCACAGTCGACTCTCTCGGTCACCTCGAGCAGGTTCACGACCGCATGCCCCTCGCCCTGCCTCGTGACCGCTGGGAGGCGTGGCTCGACCCCGACAACACCGTCGATTCGGCTCTGCTCGAACCGGTACCGGACCTCTTCGAGCGGATCGACGTCGATCGAGTCCGGCCGCTGGTCAACAGTGTCAAGAACAACGGGCACGAGTTGATCGAGCCGGACGTCGACCGTGCCGGCGAGCAGATCAGCCTGCTCTAGTGGTCAGCCGAGAGCCCAGGTAACGGTCACCTCGAACGAGACCTGCTGGGTTCCCGGGGCGAGAACCATGTCGGACATCGAGGCGTCGGGAGCGCGCATGGTCTGACCGCCACTCGTGTCGTGTGCCTCGGTGATGGTCACGACGTTCTCGAGCGACGTGCCGGACAGATCCGCGTACTGCTCGGCACGGTTCTTCGCGTCCTCGAAGGCCCGGGTGCGAGCGTCGGCCAGAAGCTGAGAGTCGTCGTCGATGGCGAAGGCGACGTTACCGAGCCGTGCCGCGTTTCCACCCGCCGCGATGCCGGCGTCCAGGACAGAAGAGGCCTTGTCGAGATCGCGCACGACGATTCGTACCGAGTTGGTTGCCCGGTAGCCGGTCACGTTGCCGCCGACGAACGGTCCACCGCTGGCGTCGTACTGCGGCTGGACGGACAGATCGCTTGTCTGTACGTCCTCGGGGGCCACACCGGCGGCGACTATCGCGTCGATCATCTGACGGGCCTTGTCATTCGACTCCGAGACCGCTCCCGATACATCCGGGGCAACCACCTCGATGCCGATGTCGGCATTGAGGATGTCCGGCGCCCCGCGGACCTGCCCTGATCCGACTACCGTGACTTCCTTGGCGGCATTGTCCGAACTCCCGCAGGCCGTCAGCGAGACGGTGAGAGCTGCCGCTGCAGCGGTCAGTGCAAGAGTTTTCAGGTGTGGTCGCATGGTGAGACCGTAGCGACCGGATACTCAGCCCGCCGTGATTTGCGCCGTGACCGCGCCACTCAACTGCGCGAGGTCCGTCGGAGCCAGCTCGATCTCGAGCCCGCGTCGACCGGCGCTGCAGAGAATGCGGTCCCAGTCGAGCGCCGACGCATCGATCACGGTCGGCAGTTTCTTGCGTTGGCCGAGCGGTGAGATACCGCCGAAGACGTAGCCGCTCGAGCGCTCGGCTTCGGCGCGATCGGCCATGACGGCTTTGCTTGCACCGAGGGCAGCGGCTGCGGCTTTGAGCGAGAGCTTGTTCGGGACCGGCAGGACCGCGACGGCGAGCTTGCCGGTGTCGAGTTTGACGACCAAGGTCTTGAAGATCTGGGCAGCCTCGACGCCTGTCGACTCGGCCAACGCAGTGACCGCCTCGTCGCCGAACGATTCGGCGCGAGGATCGTGGTCGTAGCTGTGAACGCGGTGCGGTGTCTTCGACTTGTCGAGAAGTGCGGTCGCGGGGGTCGCTGTTCCGGCCATGAGGAGCACCCTATGTGGATCGCCGACAGGTACATCCGACCAGGCCGGGAACAGAGTCGCAGACTCCCGTGTTGGTACCAGTTGATGAAACTTGTCCCGAGAAGCGAAGGAGCGACCGTGCTGGCTGTGTGTGAGCCACCACCGGCCCGTGGGTCGGATCTTCAGTTGGCGGTAACCTTGATCCCTACGGCTAGTGAAGGGATCAGAGTGCTGGAACACGACCGGCCCAAGGACGAACCGTCAGGGGTAACTGAACCTATCGACGGCGCTGTGTCCGAAACGCCCGAAACTGCGGATGAGTTGATTGCCCGGTTCGAGCGCGACGCGCTCCCGCTGCTCGACCAGTTGTACGGCGCTGCCCTGCGCATGACGCGGAATCCGGCTGATGCCGAGGATCTCGTGCAGGAGACGTACGTCAAGGCGTACACCGCTTTCCGTTCGTTCCGTGCCGGTACCAACCTGAAAGCCTGGCTGTACCGGATTCTCACGAACACCTACATCAACTCGTACCGCAAGAAGCAGCGCCAACCCGCGCAGTATCCGACGGACGAGATCACCGACTGGCAGTTGGCCGCCACCGCCGAGCACACCTCGACGGGGCTGCGATCGGCCGAGGTGGAGGCGCTCGACGCGTTGCCTGACGATGACATCAAGGCGGCGCTGCAGTCGCTTCCCGAGGAATTCCGTATGGCCGTGTACTACGCCGATGTCGAAGGATTCCCGTACAAGGAGATCGCGGAGATCATGGGCACACCCATCGGAACGGTGATGTCGCGACTGCACCGTGGTCGCAAGCAATTGCGTGGTCTTTTGGCCGATGTCGCAAAAGACCGGGGATTCAATCGGGACGGCGCGGTCGACACAGCCACAGTCGCAGCCACCGAGACGGAAGGTGTCACACGATGAGTGAGCAGGACGAATTCGAAAGGCTCGACTGCTCGGCAGTCATCGCCGACGTCTGGTTGATGCTCGACGGTGAATGCGACGATTCAAGTCGTGCTCGCCTGCAGCGTCATATCGACGATTGTGGATCGTGCCTCGAGGCCTACGGGATCGAGGAGAAGGTCAAGAGCCTGATCAACCGTAAGTGCGGTGGAGACCACGCGCCGGAAAGCCTGCGTCAGCGGCTCACCGTCGAGTTGCGTCGGACCATCGTCATAACGACTACCGAAACCGACAGCTAGCCCGTCAGCGAAGATCTGAGCGGCAGCAGTCGGAAGGCAGTAACGCCGAGGGGCGGGGAAGCAATGCTTCCCCGCCCCTCGGACGTTTTGTTGCGCTACATGTCAGGCGTTTGGACGCTTGCCATGGTTAGCGGCGTTGCCCTTACGGCTGCGCTTCTTACGACCACGCTTACCCATGATTGGTCTCCCTTCTGTTTCTTTCGCGTCATTCTTTCACGCCGATGCCGGTGTGGTTCCATTGGCAGGTCGATCGAGTGATCCGTCGACGTATTTTCGTGGTCAGAGTGCAGTTCCGACAGAAGTGAGGTTCACGATGGCAGAAGACGTGCGCGCCGAGATGGTTTCGACGGTCTACCAGGTCGTCGTGAGCGAGGGAGACGTCGTTGCGGACGGCGACACCCTGGTCATCCTCGAATCCATGAAGATGGAGATTCCCGTCCTGGCCGAAGTTCCGGGAACGGTGACGACGGTGGGCGTCAAGGTCGGCGACGTGATTCAGCAAGGCGATCTGATCGCCGTGATCTCCTAAGCCGGACGATGTCCACTCTCAGTGACCTCCTCGCCGAACACACCGATCTTCCCGGTGCGGCGGTCGACCATCTCCAGCGCGTCGTGGGGGAGTGGCAACTGCTCGCCGACCTCTCCTTTGCCGACGTTCTCCTGTGGGTGGGCACCGAATCGGAGAAGAACCGATCCGAGGGGACGGTCATCTGCGTCGCGCATTGCCGGCCGACAACGGCATCGACGGCTTTTCCGGAGGACGCAGTCGGAACGGTCGTTTCCGAGTCCGAGCACCCGCAGGTTCTTCGCGCTCTCGTCGAGGGCCGCGTCGTGCGCGGGGAAGACGAGACGTGGCGTGAAGGAATGCCGCCGCGTCGGGAAGCCGTTCCGGTGCGTCTGGACGGGCGAGTCATCGCGGTTCTGAGCCGCGACACCAACCTGTCGCACCAGCGAGCGCAGAGTCCGCTCGAGCTCGCGTATCTCGATTGCGCCGAAGACCTGTGTCAGATGATCAGCGACGGAACCTTCCCGATCCGAGAATCGCGCTCCGACACGAACTCGAGCCCACGTGCGGGCGACGGCTTCATCCGTCTCGATACCGAAGGCACCGTCGTCTATGCCAGCCCGAACGCGCTCTCGGCCTATCACCGGATGGGTCTGAGTTCGGATTTGGTGGGCCAAGACCTCGCGGCGTTGACCCGTTCGTTGGTCACCGACCCGTTCGAGTCTCAGGAAGCTGCGGGATACATCCGAGATACGTTGGCGGACAAGCCCGGTCGCCGTATGGAGATCGAGGCGCGCGGGGCGACCGTTCTGCTGCGAGCCCTGGTTCTCAAGCCGGGCGGCCGGCATGTCGGTGCGGCGGTCGTCGTCCGCGACGTCACCGAGGTCAAGCGTCGTGATCGCGCTCTCCTGAGCAAGGACGCAACCATCCGCGAGATTCACCATCGAGTGAAGAACAACCTGCAAACCGTCGCGGCGCTTCTGCGTCTACAGGCCAGGCGAACCGGCAACGACGAAGCGCGACAGGCGTTGACAGAGTCGGTGAGGCGCGTGACGTCCATCGCTCTCGTTCACGACACCTTGTCGATGTCGGTGGACGAAGAGGTGGATCTCGACGAGGTGATCGACCGGTTGGTTCCCATGCTCTCCGATGTCGCGGGAGTGGGTGTGCCGGTGGCGATTCGGCGTGAGGGCAGTTTCGGAGTGTTCTCCGCCGAGCGCGCCACCCCGCTGGTCATGGTGCTGACGGAGTTGGTGCAGAACGCGATCGAGCACGCTTTCGATCTGGGAGTGACCGGCACGGTCACACTCAGCGCCGAGCGTTCTGCGCGCTGGTTGGACGTGATCATCCACGACAACGGGCGCGGCCTGCCGGAGAACTTCGACCTCGAGAAGTCCGATCGGCTCGGACTCCAGATCGTGCGGACTTTGCTGGGCGCCGAACTCGGTGGCTCGCTCGGACTGCACCCGGGAAGCGGTGGCGGCACCGACGCGGTTCTGCGCGTGCCGCTCGGTAGACGCACTGCGCGTTACTGATTCGAGCAGCGTTAGCGATTCGAGCAGACAAAAAGCCCGACACCATGTGGTGTCGGGCTGTCGTCTTCGACTGTGCGGAGGGGCTGTTCTCCGCCGCGAGTCGAACGTCTCGGTTCTACCTAGACGGAAGTGCGTGCACGGGTACGTGCGTTACGACGCTTGAGTGCGCGGCGCTCGTCTTCGCTCATTCCGCCCCAGACGCCTGCATCCTGACCGGACTCGAGAGCCCAGGACAGGCACTCGGCGGTGACGGGGCAGCGGTTGCAGACAACCTTGGCATCAGCGATCTGAGCGAGGGCCGGTCCACTGTTTCCCACCGGGAAGAACAGTTCGGGATCCTCGTCGCGACAGATTGCGTTGTGGCGCCAGTCCATCTTTTTTCGCTCCTTAATTGGGTGTGTATTCACACCATTTGGTACCAATGAGTTTGTGTGTGCGTCATCAATGTTTCCGCACTGTTACTTGTGAATGCTTTCACGAACTCGCGGTATGTCAATAGGTTTGAACGGGTTCGTGGGCCAACTCACTAATTTGTGACACACCTGACGGCCACCTGGGCGTCACCGGCATTTTACCCGATTTCGACTATTCGGCACCAGAGTTTTTGCAGGTCAAACGTGTTGCCTGACTCACGTCGGAATCGGTGCGAACACTTCCAGTGCATCCGGGACCGAGGTGAATTCGACTTTTTCGCGAAGTCCGATGTAGTCGCCGTCCATCTGCAGTCCGATCGGTCGCGACGATTCGATGGTGATTGTCGGGACGTCGTCGGTGCGTAGAAGGACCTTCGATTTCGGTTCTGCGCCGCGTGCGAGGAGCTGTCGCACAACCCGCAGAGACGGTAGGACTTTGGTGCTCGTCATAGCGAAGATGCCGAGTCCACTGTCGAAGGTCGTTCCCGGATTGGTGTGTACGGGACGCTCTTCCAGATATGTCCACGGGCTCGAGTTCGACACGAACGCGTAGTGGACTCCGGAGACGGGATCCTGATCGGGGAGGTGGACTGTCAGGGCGGGCTCGGCTCGCTTGGCACGGAAGAACGCCGCGATTGCGGTTCGGACATACCGGGCGGGTGTGGCGGCGTCACCGTTCTTACGGCTGGCGTCGACGGCCTCGCATACATCGGCGTCGAGGCCCATTCCGGCGTTGAACGTGAACCAACGGTTGTCGCAGTGTGCGAGCCCGATTCGGCGTCTCGTTCGTTCCGAGAGTAGATCGACGAGTTGGTTTGTGGCGTCGATCGGGTCGGCGGCAATACCGAGTGAGCGCGCGAAAACGTTTGCCGAGCCTCCCGGGACGACAGCGATCGTCGGGATCGGACCGACCGGAACCGATTTCATCGACGCGGGATGCGGTGACCCGAGCAGTCCGTTGACCACTTCGTTGACCGTTCCGTCGCCGCCGTGGACGATCACCGAGCCGAAGCCGTCTTCGTGGGCTTGGCGCGCCAGTTCGGCAGCGTGTCCCCGATGTGTGGTGTGCGCCACAGTAAGTCGCACCCGACTCTCGAGGGCGTGTGCCAACAGGTCACGACCGGCAGCGGTGGTGGAGGTGGCATTGGGGTTGACGATCAGCAGTGCGCGCACGGGGCATGAGCCTATCCGGTGTCGTGTTCTAGGCTGGCCTCGTGCCGAATACCGCCAGTCCGAACGCCCTGCCCAAGACAGTCACATGGGCAGGTGCCCTCGTGACGCTGCAAGGGCTGGTTGCCGCCGGGTTCGCGATCGTCGCAGTGATTCGCGGCGCGACCGGCCACGATCAGAGCGTCACCAACGGATACGGATTTGCCGCGTGGGTCGCGATCCTCGGCGGCGCGGTGTTGGCAGCCGGTATCGCCTTGCTGACGGGTCGCCGGTGGGGCCGGGCAATCGCCGTCGTCGCGCAGTTGCTGCTCCTACCGGTCGCCTGGTCGCTCCTGACCGATTCGCATCAGGTGCCGCTCGGCATCGTTCTGGGTGTCGTCGTTCTCGGCGCTCTGGGCTGCCTGTTCTCGGCTCCGACGTCTCGATGGATGGCAGCGGAGTACGGAGCGTACGCAGACGAGGTGTCGCCGGAAGAGGGACACCCGGACGAGACCGAAGAGCCGCGGGACAAGTAGGACGGAACGCCTACCCCGCTTCAGTCCTACTCAGCTTCGGCGGCAAGAGCTCCGAGGTGGGTGCCGGTCAGGCGATACGTGGTCCACTCCGTCTTCGCGTCGGCACCGAGTGACTCGTAGAACTTGATCGAGGGCGTGTTCCAGTTGAGCACCGACCAGGACAGCCGGGTGTAGTCGTTGTCGGTGCACTCCTTGGCGAGCGCGGCCAGAAGAGCCTTTCCGTGGCCTGATCCGCGCTGGCTGGGCTTGACGTACAGGTCTTCGAGGTAGATGCCGTGGGCGCCGTCCCACGTGGAGAAATTGCGGAACCACAGCGCCATGCCGACGACGTCGTCAGCCGAATTCACAGCGACGTGCGCGAAGGCCGTCGCGGCCGGCCCGAACAATGCCTCGCCGATCTGTTCCGCCTTCACGGTGCACTCGTCGAGGGCCTTCTGGTAGTCCGCCAACTCGTAGATCATGTCGGTCATCGGCTGGACGTCTGCGGGCGTGGCGCGTCGGATCATGGGGAGAATCTTAAGCCTCAAGCCTCCACGAGCGGCGGCACGTTGTGATGGACGAGGTGGCTGGCGCCGTGCTCGTAACCGAGAACCGTGTAAGCGCCCGGGAACAACGCGAAACGCTTTCCTTCGGTGACCGGGAGCTCGAGCCAGCGGGCGATGAGCGCGCGGGAGAAGTGGCCGTGCCCGATCAGGATCACGTCCCGCTCGGGTAGCTGCGAACGCACCATCGACAGCACCATGTCGGTGCGGGCATGGATCTGATCGGTCTGCTCGCCGCCGGGGCACGGGTGTGTCCAGACGGTCCAATCGGGCACCGTTGCGCGGATCTCGGGCGTCGTGAGGCCTTCGTAGTCGCCGTAGTCCCATTCGGAAAGTGCATCCCAGGTTCGCTCTTCCGGCAGGCCGGCGAGATCACCCGTCAACTGTGCGCGCAGCCGCGGACTCGTCAGAATCATGGGGTTCCGGAGGTCGAGGGTTCGCAAGCGATTTCCGGTCGCGGTTGCCTGCATCTCGCCGAGCGGAGTCAGCGGAACCTCGGTCCGGCCCGTGTGTTTCCCGGTGCGTGCCCACTCGGTTTCACCGTGGCGCATGAGTACGACGCGAGCACCGAGGGGGATCGACGAGGGGGCGGACTGGGAGGTCATGTCGACCATCATTGCAGGCTGCCTCGCGTGTGTAGCTCGCCTCCTGGCGCGAAGTGCGCAAGGATCTACGTGTGACGACGGTTCTCGCAGTGGCGAATCAAAAGGGCGGCGTGGCTAAAACCACTACCGTCGCTTCTCTCGGTGCGGCTTTGTCCGCGCTCGGACAACGAGTTCTGGTGGTGGATCTCGACCCGCAGGGCTGCCTGACGTTCTCGCTCGGACACAACCCGGATCGCCTCGAGCGTTCGGTCAACGAGGTCCTGGCGGGTGATCTCGACGCGGTCGACGCCGTGCTGAAAACGGACGACGGTATGGATCTCCTGCCGGCCACCATCGATCTCGCGGGCGCCGAAGCGCTGCTCCTGATGCGACCCGGTCGAGAGTTCGCGCTCAAGCGGGCGCTGTCTCCGCTCCTGGGTTCTTACGACGTCATCATCATCGACTGCCCACCGTCGTTGGGTGTGCTCACACTCAACGGATTGACTGCGGCGCAGTCGGTTCTGGTTCCACTGCAATGCGAAACCCTCGCACACCGCGGCGTCGGACAGTTGCTGCGTACGGTTCGTGAAGTCCAAGCCATCACCAACCCGGATCTTGTTCTGCTCGGCGCACTTCCGACTCTGTACGACGCTCGAACCACGCACAGTCGCGACGTACTCGCTGACGTCAGTGACCGCTACTCCCTCGCCGTTCTGGCGCCTCCGATTCCACGCACCGTCAAGTTCGCCGAGGCCTCTGCTTCCGGCGCGACGGTCCTTGCCGGGCGAAAGAACAAGGGCGCGGATGCCTATCGAGAACTCGCCGACAATCTCGTAAAGCACTGGGCTGGAAATGAAGTCGTGACTTTCGCGCCGGAACTGGCGCTCTGAGGAAGGCGAGAGCTTCTAGCGCAGCGCAAACAAGGTATCGCCGCGCTGTTCCAGAATCGTCTCGCCCGCACTGGCGAGCACGATCGGCGTCGTCGTCTCACCGCGGTCGACTGCGATCATGCGCTGCACCGCTCCGTCCGACGGGCTGACGGCTGCAATGCCGCCCGGAACAGGGATGAGCATCTGACCGGCGACCATGCTTCCGGGCCCTGACGTTCCGTTGACGATCCACGTCGGAGCCAGATCGCTCAGGCGGAGGTTGACCGTCTGAGAGCCGGTCCACCACGTGATCGAAGCCTTGTCGGCGTGGGTGCGGGCCCCTTCGGTCACCGCTCCCTCGATCGGATAGTCGACGATCGGATTGCCGGTTCCGTCGAAAATGGTGATGCGAGAAGCGGTTCCGTTGGCGGCAGGGAGGTAGACCGCCGTCTTCTCGCCGGCCACGGCAAGAAGGCGGGCGCCTTCGGAGCCGAGGAGAATCGATGATCCGTATTCTTCGGGTTCCTGGGCGTCCTTCGGTGCGGGGTTCATCACCGTCAACCTGTTGGAGGCTTCACCCGGGCAACGCTCGAGTACCGAGACTCGGTTTGCGCTCGACGCAGCGTCGAGCAGCGTGCATCCGGTGCGGGGTTGCTTGTTGGGATTGACCTTCGCGTCGACCCTGCCGTACTCGAGAGTTCGGACGAGGTCCGAGCGCCACAGTTCCATTCGCTCACTGCCGCGTGAGATCAGATAGGTGCCGTCCGCCGACAAGGTGACCGCGGAATCGGCGTCGCTGTTGCGCTGGTCCTTTCGGGCGCCGGTGTCGGCGACCAGTGACGTGACCTGAGAGCAACCGCGATTGTCCTGATAGACGCTGACGACGCGATCCCACGAACCGATCGCACCGCACAGGGGAATGTTGCGCGCGTATCGCCACACTTCTTCGCCTGTTGCCGGGTCGCGGCCGATCACGTCGGAACCGTCGGCGGTGACGACGGCATTTCCGACGGTGATCGGTGCCGTCGAGTCGGCACTGGGAGATTCCCACGTCTGCTTCAGGATGTCGGGTAACAACACCGACGTCGACAGAGGTGGGAGTGGAGATTCGGCGGTGACCGAGGTGGTTCCGCGCGCATCACTGCGCAACCACACCACAGTCACCGCCACGATTACTGCCAGCGCGATTGCCAGCGCACCGATCACATCTGAGCGAGTACGCCTTTCGGGAGCCAGCACATCGGCAGCTTACTCTGCGGCGCCTGCCGTCGCGGAAGCCGCGGGGCGACGACGCCGACGGCGACGCGGCTTGGCCGCTCCGTCTTCGTCCGAGTTCTCGGTAGCGGTTGCAGCCGGTGCCGAAGGGGGAGCTGTGGTGGCGCCGGCGGTGGTGGACGTCGCGGCGTCGGTCGAAGCACCGGCGCGGGTACGGCGGCGAGTCCGGTTGCGACGAGGCGCGGCCTTCTCTTCGTTGCCGTCGGCGTCGGCCGTCTTCGGCGCGTCTGCTTTGTCCGTTGCCGCCTTGTCGGTTGCAGCCTTCTCAGGGGCGGGCTTGGCCCTGCGAACAGTGCCCTTGGCGTCGGCCGGAATCGACAGCTCTTCGTAGAGGTGCGGCGAGCTCGAGTACGTCTCGACCGGATCGGGGATTCCGAGGCTCAGTGCCTTGTCGATGAGCTGCCAGCGAGGAATGTCGTCCCAGTCGACCAGCGTGACGGCGATACCGGTGCGTCCGGCGCGGCCGGTGCGACCGATGCGGTGGACGTAGGTCTTCTCGTCCTCGGGGCACTGGTAGTTGATGACGTGGGTGACGTCGTCGATGTCGATGCCGCGTGCGGCGACGTCGGTAGCGACCAACACGTCGACCTTGCCGTTGCGGAAGCCCTTCAGGGCCTTCTCGCGGGCAATCTGTCCGAGGTCACCGTGGACGGCACCGACGGAGAAGCCGCGCTCGGCGAGATCGTCGGCGACTTTCTGGGCTGTGCGCTTGGTGCGGGTGAAGATCATCGTCGCGCCGCGGCCTTCGGCCTGCAGAACACGGGCGACCATCTCGGCCTTGTCGAGAGCGTGCGCACGGTAGATGTGCTGGCTCGTGCGGTCGTGCACGGCGGAGGATTCGGCTTCCTCGGCGCGGATGTGCGTCGGCTGCGTCAGGAAGGTGCGAGCCAGGGTGATGATCGGGCCGGGCATCGTGGCGGAGAAGAGCATCGTCTGACGCTTGTCGGGGACCATGCCCATGAGGCGTTCGATGTCGGGGAGGAATCCGAGGTCGAGCATTTCGTCGGCCTCGTCGAGGACGAGAACGCCCACTTTGCCCAGGATCAGGTGTGACTGGTTGGCGAGGTCGAGCAGGCGACCCGGGGTGCCGACGACAACGTCGACGCCCTTCTGCAGTGCCGAGATCTGCGCCTCGTACGGCCGACCGCCGTAGATGGGCAGAACCTGGAGACCTCGGTCGCCGACTCGGAGGTACTTGCTGGCGTTCTCGAGGTCGCGAGCGACTTGGATGCACAGCTCGCGGGTGGGAACGATGATCAGAGCGCGAGGCGTGCCGTCGAGGACAGCCGTGCCGTTCTCGGCGGTGACGATGCGATGCAGGAGCGGGACGCCGAAACCGAAGGTCTTGCCCATTCCGGTGCGGGCCTGACCGATGAGGTCGTCACCGGCGAGAGCCAACGGAAGGGTGAGTTCCTGGATGGCGAAGGTGCGCTCGATGCCGATCTCGTTCAGTGCGCGGACGATTTCGTCGCGGACACCGAGTTCGGCGAAGCTCGGGGGTACATGGGTGTCGTCGAGCTGGACGGAAACGGTGTTCTCGGTTGCTTCGTCTTCGTGGTCGACAGTGATCTTGCTCAGGGGACTAGCCTTTCCTCGTGGCGGTACGCACGCACAAGGTAAGGGGCCAGGCCGTAAATCGGCCGATGTCGATGCCCTCTTTTTCTTCGGTCATGCCTACGCCTCAGCACTGAATTCCACTCGGACGAATTCGAACCGTCCGGAGATCTCGGCGAAGCGGGCAACAACCGTCGATGCAGGTGCGCGCACATTATCGGTGGGGTCCGCGTGAGCACAGTCGTGTCGGCTGACCTAAAGCAGCCGTCCCGGCTAACCATAAGAGCCGGGGGAACTGGCGAACTCCCAAGACCATTGTAGCTGCACGTTGTCCGCCCCTCGCGATGACATGTCGAAGATCACCGAATCGGACATGCGGTCCTTGGCGGTCGCGTCGGCCGTCGAAGCACTACAGTTCGTAGTCATGGGCGCACACGATCTTGATGCTTCGACGGACGCTGGAACCGGAGGCCGAGTCGCTTCCGATCACCCCGGCGTGATCGATTTGTTTGCCGTTCTCGCCTACGGCGAGATTTCGGCGTTCTACCGGTTGGCGGAGGACGCACAAATGGCACCGGACCTGCGAGGCAAGGTGGCGTTCGCCAGCATGGCCGCCGCCGAGATGGACCACTTCGAGACTCTGGAAACGGCGCTGACGGAACGTGGCCACGAGATCTTTGCCGTCATGGACCCGTTCGTTCGTGCTCTCGACAATTATCACGCGTCGACGACACCGTCGACGTGGCTGGAATCGCTCGTGAAGGCGTACGTCGGCGACGGAATCGCTGCCGATTTCTACCGCGAGATCGGGCACTCCCTCCCGGCGGATGTCGCCGAGATCGTCGAGGACGTGCTGTCCCAGACGGGCCACTCGGAGTTCGTGGTGCTCGAGGTGAAGGCAGCAGTGGAGGCCAGCACCCGCGCCAAGGACCGGCTGATGTTGTGGGGACGCCGTCTTCTGGGTGAAGCAATCACGCAGGCGCAGTTCGTGCTGGCGCAGCGTGAGGACCTCACGGATCTGGTGATCTCGGCCTCGGGTGACCTCAACGGAGTTGTCGCGTTGTTCGACGGTATGCAGGCAAAGCACGCCGAGCGGATGGCGATTCTCGGACTCGTCTAGGTGCCTGTTCGCTCTGGGCACAGCGTGCAGAGGAGCGTGGGCGGTCGCTGCTGCATTAGCCTTGCGTCGACAACGGATGTAATTCACGAACAGTTCGGAGGTTGACCGTGGAGGTCAAGATCGGTGTAATCGACAGCCCGCGTGAGCTCATCGTCAACAGCGAACAGACCCCTGACGAGGTCGAGACACTGGTCGCGGCTGTCCTCGGTGGCCGCGAGCCGGTTCTGGCTCTCGTCGACGACAAGGGCCGCAAGTTCCTGGTGCAGGCTTCTCGTGTGGCGTACGTGGAGATCGGTCCGTCCGATATCCGCAAGGTCGGATTCGCGCCTACTGTCTGACGCGTAGCTGTAACAGCAGAATGGGCGGGCAGTCGTGAGACTGCCCGCCCATTCTCGTTCGGGTTCCGGTTACTTGGTTTCGGCCTGCAGCGGCACGTGTGAGAGACCGCCCCACGCCAGTGTCACGGTGATTTCCACGGCCTCTTCCTTGGGGATCGGCCGCGCGGCTTCGAGCCAGTACCGCGCCGTGAACTGGCTGGCACCGACTAGACCGACCGCAAGAATGCGCGCGCGATACGGATCGAGTCCGGAATCCTGACTGACCAGGTCGAACACGGCGTCGACGCAGGCTTCGGTGGCTTGTTCCACGCGTGTCTGGACCTGAGGTTCGCCCATGATGTCGGACTCGAACACCAGGCGGAAGCCCTGCGAGTCGTTGTCGACGAAGTCGAAGAACGCCTGGACTGCGGCGCGGACACGCTGTTTGTTGTCCGTCGTCGATCGCAGGGCTTGGCGTACGCCCGAGATGAGGCTGTCGACATAACTCTGCAGGACTGCGACATACAATTCGAGCTTGCCTGGAAAGTGTTGGTACAGGACTGGCTTGCTGACACCGGCACACTCGGCGATCTCGTCCATACCGGCCGAGTGGTACCCGTTCGCGACGAATACCTCACTTGCAGCTGCGAGGAGCTGGAGGCGGCGCGCATCGCGGGGGAGTCGGGTGCTGCGACGTGTTCCGGCAGGCTTGCCAGCCGTTGTACCGCGATCGGAGTCTGTCCGATCCGCGAGTTCTGTCATGTCGCTTCCAATCTGAGCAAAAGTAAATTCGGTCGGCGCGCGGATCCGCGAGTCGCGTGTGCGTACCCGCCAGTATCCTCCGTCACACCGGTCGTAGCCGAATGAACGATACCGTGTGTCGCCCGGGCGAGTCGCGCGTGCCTCGGTGAGCGAGACCAGCGGTCTTTCTCGTTACATGACGGGTTGCCATGACACGCCAGGACCAGCATGTTTCGGTCAGCCCGGGCGAGCGACTTGCCGTGTGTGAGATTCTGGACGACGTGACTGACCCAGGGGGACCGCGCATGCGTGGACGAACTACGCAGAACCCTGAACGTGAGGAACGTCGAATGCGTAGCGGAACTGGAGCGCCCCGCGACGAACGTCGGCCAGAGGTGCCGGATGATCGTGCCTACGGCGAACGCGACTATCGCGGCATTTCCTCCCATCAGCCCTTGCGTGCCCAGTGGGATCCGACCAAACGAGAAGTGGGCCGAACCCCGCGTAATCCGCGGCCCGACCGGGCAGCGCGAAAGCAGAGCAAGCTCGGGCGCTTCGTCTCGACCTACGGTTGGCGGGCCTACGCGATTCCGGTTCTCGTGGTGCTCACCATCCTTGTGATCGTCGACGCAGTACGTCCGGACGCCACGGACACCGCGAGCAAGACGTCGGCCACTGCCGACCTCGCCCACAGCACCGACGGAACCGACGTCATCGGTGCGCCGCCGGCCGGAGACGGAACCTTTGCGTCGTCGATACCGTCCGGCGCTCTCCCCGACGGTGGTCCGTTCACCGTCGCGGGCGGCGGAACGTGGCACGTCGTACCGGGCACGACGGGCAAGGTCGGACAGGGAACCGAACGCGAGTTCACGTACACGGTCGAGATCGAGGACGGCGTCGACACGACCGGTTTCGGCGGTGACGAATCGTACGGACGCATGGTCGATCAGACACTGGCCAACCCGAAGAGTTGGACCAATGACCCCAAGGTCGCGTTCCGGCGCGTCGACGCAGGCGAGCCGGACTTCCGGATCTCCTTGACCTCGCAGATGACTATCCGTGAAGGCTGCGGATACGAGATCGAACTCGAAGGATCCTGCTACAACCCGAGCATGGACCGAGTCCTGCTCAACGAACCGCGCTGGGTGCGAGGCGCCATTTCGTTCCAGGGTGACATCGGCTCGTATCGGCAGTATCAGATCAATCACGAGGTCGGCCATGCCATCGGATACGCCGCCCATCAGCCGTGCGAGACCGAAGGTGGACTCGCACCGATCATGATGCAGCAGACCTTCGGAACCGCGAACAACGACATCGCTAGGCTTGATCCCGAGGGCGTCGTTCCGATGAACGGACTCACGTGCCGCTTCAATCCGTGGCCGTACCCCCGAGCGTGACCGGATCGAGAATCCCAGATCTCGTCTTGAACTAGGAGTGTTTCGCGGTGTCTGCAACACCCGTCGTATTGCCACCACTGGTGGAGCCGGCAGCCGAGTTGAGCCGGGAGGAAGTTGCCAGATACAGCCGGCACCTGATCATCCCGAACGTAGGCATGACCGGCCAGAAGCGGCTCAAGAATGCGCGAGTCCTGTTCATCGGCGCCGGTGGATTGGGTTCGCCTGCACTGCTCTATCTCGCGGCCGCAGGAGTGGGCACCATCGGGATCGTCGAGTTCGACGAGGTCGACATGTCGAACCTGCAGCGTCAGGTGATTCACGGACGCTCCGACGTCGGACGCCCGAAGGCGGTCAGCGCGAAGGAGTCGATTCTCGAGATAAACGAGCACGTCGACGTCCGGTTGCACGAATTCCGCCTGGACAACTCCAACGCGGTCGAACTGTTCTCGGAGTACGACCTGATCCTGGACGGTACGGACAACTTCGCGACGCGGTACCTCGTCAACGATGCCGCCGTCATCGCCGGAAAGCCGTACGTGTGGGGCTCGATCTACCGCTTCGAAGGGCAGGTCTCGGTCTTCTGGGAAGACGCCCCGGACGGCGCGGGACTGAATTATCGCGATCTTTACCCGGAGGCGCCGCCGCCCGGCATGGTCCCCTCGTGCGCCGAGGGTGGTGTGCTCGGAGTCCTGCCTGCGACCGTCGGTTCGATCATGGCGACCGAGGCGGTCAAGCTCATCACGGGGATCGGCGAACCGCTTCTCGGGCGCCTGATGATCTACGACGCTCTTGCGATGACGTTCCGGACGATCCGCCTTCAGCGTGATCCGACCCGCGTGCCGGTCACCGCCTTGATCGACTACGACGCGTTCTGCGGTGTCGTGTCCGAAGAGGCGAGCGCTGCTGCTGTCGGCTCGACGATCACGGCGCCGGAGTTGGAGGCCATGATCGGCGAGGGACGATCGATCGAGCTGGTAGACGTACGAGAACCGGTTGAATGGGACATCATGCATCTGCCGGGGGCGGTGCTGATCCCGAAGGACCGCATCCTTTCCGGTGAAGCTCTGGCGACGTTGCCGCAGAACAAGCAGATAGTTCTGTACTGCAAAACCGGCATTCGTTCGGCCGAGGCACTGGCCTTTCTCAAGAACGCCGGTTTCTCCGACGCAGTTCACGTTCAAGGCGGCGCGATCGCCTGGGCGAACCAGGTGGATGCGAGTCTGCCGGTCTACTAGGCGCGCCTCGCGGGAGGCGGCGCCGCGCACCGGTAGCGTTGGGGTGTGAGCACAGGCCAACCTCCCCAGCACGTGTGCTCCACCTTCGGCCTCCGTGAAGTCGATCCCATCCCACTCGGTGCGGATTGGGACGGCGGGTGGCTGTGTGGAGACGTCGTCCTTTCAGCAGTCGCGGATCATGCCCGCGCAGCGTGGTCGGCGAAGGTGCGAGAGAACCTCGAAGTCGACGGCGTTCGGCTGGCTCGACCGGTGCGTTCGACTGACGGTCGTTACGTCGTCTCGGGCTGGCGCGCTGACACATTCATCGTCGGATCGCCGGAACCACGTCACGACGAAGTGGTCTCGATGTCCTGCCGACTGCATGCGGCGACGGCCTCGCTCGAGCGCCCGCGCTTCCTTGCACAACCGCCGGTGCCGCCGTGGGCCGAGGTCGACGTCTTCGTCGCCGCTGATCGCGCGGCATGGGAAACGGTTCCGCTGAGGATCGCGAAGGGCGTCGAGCAACTCGAGACGCCCACTCCGGACGGTCGCAAAAGTCTGGAACTGATTGCCGGGCTCGCTACTTTGCGGAAGCCGGTGCAGAGCCCGGACCAGCTCGTGCACGGCGATCTGTTCGGGACGGTGCTGTTCTCGGGCAGTATGGCCCCCGGAATCACCGACATCACGCCGTATTGGCGACCGGCTGCGTGGGCCGCTGCCGTCGCTGTGGTCGACGCGATCTCGTGGGGCGGTGCCGACGAGGCACTGGTCGGCCGGTGGGAAGACCTTCCCGAGTGGCCGCAGATGCTTCTACGTGCGGTGATGTTCCGCTTGGCAGTTCATGTTCTGCATCCGCGCTCGACGGCGGACGCGTTCCCGGGGTTGGCCCGTACTTCCGACATCGTGCGCTTGCTGCTCTAGATCGGGGCGCCGGTACCGAAGTCCGAGACCAGGCCCTCGAACAGCTCGCGTGCGGCGTTCGAGGCGGCCACGGTGTTTCCGTCGACGACAGCGTTGACGAGGTTCGCGTGCTGCGAGTGGAATCCTTCGCCGGTTGCATCGATGTGCTGTTGGATCGTGGTCTCGATGACCGGGAGCAGGGAGTCGTAGAACTCCAGGTAGACCTCGTTGTGGCTGGCCGCGACGATTGCTCGGTGCAGGGCGACGTCCGCGGTGGTGGCAGCGTCGATGTCCTGACCCTCCCATGACGCGGTGCGAAGCTCGAGTAGTCGCGTCAGTTCGGCGATGTCGTCTTCGGTTCGCCGTGCGGCGGCGAGGGTGGCTGCAGTGATGTCGAGTGCGCGCCGAAGTTCGAGTACGTCCCGTTGGTGGGCACCGGCAAAGTAGTTGCCGAGAGTGCCACCGAGGTCGGAGACAGCAACGACGTAGGTACCCGATCCCTGACGACGTTCCAGCATTCCGGCGTGAACAAGCGCCTGGACCGCCTCGCGCACGGTATTGCGACCGGTCCCGGTCAGCTCCGACAGTTCCGGTTCGGTGGGGATTTTGGAACCGATCGGCCAGGTCCCGCTCCGGATCTCGTTGCGGAGTTGTTCGGTGACCTGCGAGATGAGACTTGCGCGTCGAACGGGTTGCACGTGGTTGTTTCCTCGGGTCCGGGTAAGTGGTGTGAATGTGACGTTAGATTACCGCGCTTGTGCGAGTTCGTCCGGTCATCCTATGATTTGCCGGTGACTGCTCAACTGGAGAGAACCGAAACCCGCTCGTTGATACAAGGCCGTGTGCTCGTCTTCGCAGCGATTGCGATGTCTGCGCTCGTACTTCGACTTGCGGTGACCTCGTTCTCGCCCTTGGCGGCCGAGATTCGCGACGAGATCGGCTTCTCCGCCTCGATCGTCGGTGTCTTCGGCATGGTTCCGACCGCAATGTTCGCCATCTTCGGTCTCATCACTCCCGCCATCGCGAAACGTATCGGGCTCGAGCGAACGGCCCTCGTCGCGATGCTCATGGCCGGCGTCGGAATGCTGTTGCGCGCCATGATGTCTCAGACATGGTCGTTGCTGGCCCTCTCGGCTTTGGCACTGGCAGGCATGGGAATCGGCAATGTCGTGATCCCGCCGTTGGTCAAGCGGTACTTCTCGGATCGCCTCGCCACCATGAGTTCGGTCTACATCGTGGCCGTGCAGATCGGCACCATCGTTCCGGCGTTCGTCGCAGTCCCGGTTGCCGACGCCTTCGGGTGGCGGTTCTCGATCGGCTGGTGGTCCGCCTTCGGCTTCGCCGCAGCAGTGCCGTGGTTGATCACCCTCGCTCGCTCGCGCAAGGCTCGCGCGAACGCAGCCGGGTCCGTCGAGAATGCATCGGATTCGGTTGCGGCAGTGGCAGAACAGCCACGCGGTCAGGTCTGGCGTTCTCCCGTGGCCTGGGGGATGGCCGGCATGTTCGGCATGACCTCACTGATCACGTATTCGATGTTCACGTGGATTCCCTCGATCCTTCGTGACGCCGGAGCCAGTGATGCCTTCGGCGGAACGATGGTCGGAATGTTCTCGGTGATCGGGCTCGTCGCAGCGTTCGGTGCGCCGACCCTGTGCGCCCGCATGGCCAATCCCTTCCCTGTCGTGATCGCGTGTGCCGTCTGCTACCTGGTTGGCATGGGCGGGCTGTACTTTGCCCCGATGGCGGCGCCGGTCGTGTGGGTTGTCGTCCTTGGCCTCGGTCCGAGCACGTTCCCGATGTCGCTCACGCTGATCAACCTGCGTACTCGTTCGCACATCGGTTCCTCGGCACTGTCCGGCTTCACCCAGGGCATCGGCTACTCCGTTGCCTGCCTCGGTCCGCTCCTGTTCGGCGTTTTCCACGACGTGTCCGGTGGATACGCTGCGCCGTTCGGTCTGCTCGTCGTCGCTGTGATCGTGGTGCTCCTGGGCGCCTACCAGGCATGCAAGCCTCGGATGCTCGAGGATTCCTGGCACGCACCTGCGAAAAACTAGCTCACACCCGGTCTTGTTACCGGGTGAGGATCAATTGACTTCGCGGTCATCGCACGCAGCACCGGCGCAATAACCGTTTTCTACCTTTGGGTCTCCAACATATTCAGGAGGCCCTGGTGAGTCATTACATCGAGCATTGGGATGCAGAGGACGTCGACGCCTGGGAATCCGGCGGCAAGGACATCGCGAAGCGGAACCTGATCTGGTCAGTGGTAGCCGAACACGTCGGCTTCTCGATCTGGTCGATCTGGTCCGTGATGGTGTTGTTCATGCCGACGGATATCTACGGCATCGACGCGGCCGGAAAGTTCTTCCTCGTCGCAGTGCCCACACTTGTCGGGTCGGTCCTCCGCATTCCATACACGGTTGCCACCGCACGGTTCGGTGGTCGCAACTGGACCGTCATGAGTGCGCTGTTCCTCTTCGTACCAACACTTCTCACGCTCTACCTGATGATGAATCCGGGTGCGTCGTACACCACGTTCATGTTGGTAGCGGCCACTGCAGGTATCGGCGGCGGCAACTTCGCGTCGTCGATGACCAACATCAATGCCTTCTACCCGCAACGCCTCAAGGGGTGGGCGCTCGGTCTCAATGCCGGCGGCGGCAACATCGGTGTGCCGATGATCCAGCTGATCGGTCTGCTGGTGATCGCCACCGTCGGTAACCGTGCTCCGTGGATCGTGTGCGCTGTCTATCTCGTGTTCATTGCCGCTGCTGCCGTCGGTGCCGCGCTGTTCATGGACAACCTGGGCAACCAGAAGTCGGACCTGCGCTCGATGGCCAAGGCGCTCAAGTTCTCCGAGTCGTGGGTGATCAGCTTCCTGTACATCGGTACGTTCGGTTCCTTCATCGGATTCAGCTTCGCCTTCGGTCAGGTTCTGCAGATCAACTTCCTCGCCGGCGGTGCCACTCCGGCCGCGGCCGCGCTGCATGCAGCACAGATCGCCTTCATCGGTCCTCTCCTCGGTTCGATCGCTCGCCCCCTCGGCGGCAAACTGGCCGACCGGATCGGCGGCGGCAAGATCACCATGTGGACGTTTGTCGCCATGGCATTCGCTGCATCGATCCTCGTGACGGCCGGAACGATGGACGACAACACCGCGGGCGTCGCCAGCGCCGGAATCATGGTGACATTCGTTCTCGGATTCATCGCCCTGTTCCTGCTCTCCGGCATCGGAAACGGATCCGTTTACAAGATGATCCCGGCGATCTTCGAGGCGAAGGCTCAGAGCTTCGACCACATGGATCGAAGCGAGAAGGCAACGTGGTCGCGCAGTATCTCCGGTGCTCTCATCGGATTTGCCGGTGCGGTAGGCGGTTTGGGCGGCGTAGGCATCAACCTGGTGCTGCGCGCGTCGTACAGCAGCCCCGCCAAGTCGGCGACCATGGCCTTCTGGGTGTTCCTGGCCTTCTACATCGCCTGCATCGCAGTCACCTGGTTCGTCTTCCTGCGCAAGCCGTCGACGCTGACCACAGACGTCGACGAGGCGAAGGTCGCAGTCACGGCGTGAGCGGTCCGCAGAATCTCAGAACTATCTCGTACCTCAGGAAGTAGGCGTCATGAGCAAGTCGGTTGTTGTCATCGGACACGGAATGGTCGGACACCGATTCGTCGAGGCACTGCGTTCGCGCGACGAAGCGAACAACTGGTCGGTGACCGTACTCTGCGACGAGCAGTACGCAGCGTACGACCGAGTCGGGCTGTCCTCGTACGTCGGAGCGTGGGACCCCAAGGAATTGGCACTGGCCGGCAACGATTACGTCGGCGACAGCCTGGTCGACCTCCGAGTGGGGGAAGGCGCGCTCTCGATCGACAAAGATGCACGCACGGTCGCGACGACAACCGGCGAGACGATCTCCTACGACGCTCTGGTGATGGCGACCGGTTCGTATCCGTTCGTGCCTCCCGTACCGGGGCACGACGGCGACGGATGTTTTGTCTACCGCACCCTCGACGACCTCGACGGTATCCGGGCCGCCGCCGAGAAGGCGGGTCCTGGCGCTGTCGGCGTCGTGGTGGGCGGCGGTCTTCTCGGACTCGAGGCGGCAAATGCTCTCTCGCTCATGGGAATGACGGCACATGTCGTCGAACACAATGCGCGATTGATGCCGATGCAGGTCGACGAGGGCGGCGGCGCACTGCTCGCTCGCCTCGTCACCGAACTCGGTCTCACCGTTCACACCGGAGTCGGGACGGCGGGAATCTCGCAGGCCGACAACGGAATTGTGGTCGAACTCTCCGACGGCTCCACCATCGACGCGTCGCTGCTCGTCTTCTCCGCCGGAGTTCGTCCGCGTGATCAGCTGGCCCGCGACGCCGGCATCGCAGTGGGGGAGCGCGGCGGCATCCTGACCGACCTCGGCTGCGTGACTTCGGACGAGAACATCTATGCCGTCGGAGAATGTGCTGCGGTGGAAGGCCGTTGCTACGGTCTGGTTGCTCCCGGCTACACGACGGCCGAGATCGTGGCCGATCGTCTGCTCGGCGGCGCCGCGGATTTCCCGGGCGCCGACATGTCCACCAAGCTCAAGCTCATGGGCGTCGACGTCGCCAGTTTCGGTGACGCGATGGCGACCTCACCGGGCGCTCTCGAAGTTGTCCTCAGCGACGCGTCCAAGGGGACGTACGCGAAGCTCGTGGTCTCAGATGACGCGAAGATCCTGCTCGGCGGCATTCTTGTCGGTGACGCATCGGCCTACGCGTCGCTGCGCCCGCTGGTCGGTCGCGAACTACCCGGTGACCCGGCGACATTGATCTCGCCGGCGGGGGAGAAGCCGGGTGCAGGCTCGCTGCCCGACGACGCCGAGGTGTGCTCGTGCAACGCGGTGACCAAGGGAGCCATCTGCGGCGCAATCGCGGCAGGCGCATGCGACATTGCTTCGGTGAAGGCGTGCACCAGCGCCGGAACCACCTGTGGCGGTTGCCTTCCCACTGTGAAGCAGCTGCTGGCCGATTCCGGCGTCGTGATGTCGAAGGCACTGTGCGAGCACTTCGCTCAATCGCGGGCCGAGTTGTTCCAGATCGTCCAGTCGACGCAGACCAGAACCTTCTCGGCGCTGATCGCCAAGTACGGCAAGGGCGCCGGTTGCGACATCTGCAAGCCCGTAGTCGCTTCGATTCTGGCATCGACGGACTCCGATCACATCCTGCACCGCCAGCAGGCGTCGTTGCAGGACACCAACGATCACTTCCTCGCGAACATCCAGAAGAACGGTACGTACTCCGTGGTACCTCGTATGCCTGGCGGCGAGGTCACGGGTGAGCAGCTCATCGTCATCGGTGAGGTGGCGCGTGACTTCGGCTTGTACACGAAGGTGACCGGCGGTCAGCGCATCGACTTGTTCGGGGCTCGTGTCGAACAGTTGCCCGCGATCTGGAAGCGTCTCGTCGACGCCGGGATGGAATCGGGTCAGGCGTACGGCAAGTCCCTGCGGACGGTCAAGAGCTGCGTCGGTTCGAGCTGGTGCCGCTACGGCGTTCAGGACTCGGTGGGAATGGCCGTCGACCTCGAGAACCGCTACCGCGGCCTGCGTTCGCCGCACAAGATCAAGTTCGGCGTCTCGGGATGTGCTCGTGAATGCGCCGAAGCGCGTGGCAAGGACGTCGGCGTCATCGCGACGGAGAACGGTTGGAATCTGTATGTGGGCGGCAACGGCGGACAGTCGCCCAAACACGCTCAGCTGCTTGCCGGAGGCCTCGACGACGCAACCTTGGTCAAGTACATCGACCGCTACCTCATGTTCTACATCCGCACCGCCGATCGCCTCCAGCGCACGGCGCCGTGGGTCGAATCACTCGAAGGCGGACTCGATCACCTCAAGGCCGTTATTTGTGAAGACAGCCTGGGAATCGGCGAAGAACTCGAGGCTCTGATGGCCAAGCACGTCGAGGGCTACCAGGACGAATGGGCTGGTGTGCTGGGTGATCCGGAGAAGTTGTCGAGGTTTGTCTCGTTCGTCAACGCACCGGAAGAAGCCGACCCGACGGTTGTGTTCGACGAGACCGGAGTGCGCAAGGTTCCGGTCCTGATGGGTATGCCGAGCATCCCTACGCGCCGGTAATAGTCGCGTAACCCGTGGGAAACACGGGGTCCGTAGAAACGTAGACAAGAACCCGCGCGACGTTGTCGCCGGATCGACAGGAGGACTTCGATGAGTGTCATCGATGCGCAGATCGCCAAGCTGGATTCGGATCGACTCGAATGGACGTCGGCCTGCCCGCTGAGCCATCTGATCCCTGGACGCGGGGTCGCCGTGCTTCTTCGCGGCGGCGAGCAGGTGGCGCTGTTCCTGCTAGAGGACGGCACACTGCGGGCTGTCAGCAACTTCGATCCGTACGGCCGCGCCGCGGTGATGTCACGCGGACTCGTCGGCGACCGGGACGGTGAACCGATCGTGGTCTCGCCGCTGCTCAAGCAGGCGTTCTCGCTGGTCGACGGCCGAGCGCTGGACGACTCCGCGGTCGCGCTGCCGGTATACGGAGTTCGCGTGTGGGCAGGCGTCGTTCAGGTACACAGCCTTCAGATGCAGGGCGTTCGCTCGACTGTCGCCGATGCAGTCTCGTGAGTGACGACATGCCGTTGGCTGGATTCACGGTAGGTATCACCGCTTCGCGCCGCGCCGAGGAATTCGCGACGTTGCTGACTCGTCGGGGAGCGGACGTCGTTCACGCTCCGGCGATTCGGATCATCCCTCTCGCCGACGACCGCGAGCTCGAAAGGGTGACACAGCAGATCATCTCGGATCCTCCCGAGGTGGTTGTCGCCACCACCGGGATCGGATTCCGGGGTTGGCTGGAAGCAGCCGACGGGTGGGGTGAGGCGGAAAATCTCGGATCCGCGTTGGGCTCGGCTCGTCTGCTCGCGCGCGGACCCAAGGCCAAAGGGGCAATCCGCGCGGCCGACCTTCGTGAAGAATGGTCTCCGGCATCCGAGTCTTCCGCCGAAGTGCTCGAACATCTTCTTGCAGAGGGTGTCTCGGGAAAACGAATCGCCGTTCAACTGCACGGCGCCACTACCGAATGGGAGCCGATTCCCGATTTCTGTCAGGTGCTGCGCGACGCGGGCGCCGAGGTCATCGCGGTTCCAGTCTATCGATGGGAACCGCCGGAGGATCCGACGCTGCTCGACCGGATGATCGACGCCATCGCTTCAGCTGGAATCGACGCCGTCAGCTTCACCAGTGCACCGGCCGTTGCGTCGATGTTGATGCGCGCCGACAAGACCGGGGATCTCGGCGACATCCTCGACGCGATGCGGGGTCCGGTGGCGGCAATGTGCGTCGGCCCGGTCACCTCGGCGCCGCTCGAAGCCTTGAATGTACCGACCACAGCCCCGGCGCGGGCACGTCTCGGGGCGCTCGCGCGACACATCGTCGACGAACTCCCGCAGCGAGCCAACAAGATTCAAGCCGGTGAACACGAAATCAGCATCCGCGGCGGTTGCGTTGTCGTGGACGGTGAAGTGAAGCAATTGCCGCCGGCTGCGATGTCGTTGATCCGCACTCTCGGTGCCAGCCCCGGCCGAGTCGTCTCCCGCGACGAACTTCTGGCTTCTCTTCCCGGTGGCGGCGGCGACACCCATGCCGTCGAGACCGCAGTCGCCCGATTGCGCGCGTGCCTCGGTGCGCCCAAAGCCGTTCAGACCGTGGTCAAGCGGGGCTATCGACTTGCCCTCGACCCCGGCGACTACGTACAGAATCCAGGTGACTATGCAACGCGATGACGATGTACTCGTACTGGTAGCTCACGGCACGCGTAGCCCACGTGGCGTGGAAATGGTTGCTGCCCTGGCCGAAGCCGTCGGCACGCGCGTCGGGCGCACGCGCGTTGCCTTCGTCGATGTGCTCGGTCCGTCACCTTCTGAAGTCCTCCGGGACACTCCGGGGCGAGCGATTCTCGTACCGGCCTTCCTGGCGTCCGGCTACCACGTTCACACCGATGTTCGCCGCGAAGTGGCGATCAGTGAGCACTCGGCTGTGACTGTGACGCCCGCACTCGGACCCGATCCGGCGCTTGCGCGCGTGCTGCTCCGACGCTTGACCGAAGCGGGGTGGAGTCCAGGCGACGCGATAGTGCTTGCTGCCGCCGGGTCCTCCGATGCGCGGGCGCTGCGAGACGTCGAGCGTGCCGCGCTGATGCTCGCCGAAGCGGCGGGGATCCGGGTGGACATCGGATACATCGCGACCGGGCAACCGAAGGTAGCCGATGTCGTTGCAGCAGCACGCGTTCGCGGCGCGAAGCGAGTGTTCGTTGCCTCGTACCTCCTCGCACACGGACTGTTTCACGAAAGATTGCACGCTGCAGGAGCCGATGGTGTGACCGAACCGCTCGGCGTCGATCCGGGAGTGGTGGACCTTGTCGTGAATCGGTATGAGAGTGCGCGAAGGGAACTAGTATCGCTGCATGACGTCTCACTCCGTAACGCCGACGTATGCCGACCTGGTCGCCGCAGTTCGTGAATCCGACGTCAAGGCACAGGCTCTCATCGGCGGACTGACCGAAGAGCAGGCGCGGGAGCCCTCCGGGCTCCCCGGGTGGAGCCGGGGACACGTCGTGACGCACATGTCGCGCAACGCCGACGCGCTGGGCAGATTTGTTGCCGGAGTACAGGGCGGCGAATCGGGGGAGATGTATCCCGGGGGACCGGACGCGCGCAATGCTGCAATCGAGGAAGGTGCAGATCGCCCGGCTGAGTTGTTGGCTCTCGACTACCGCTTCTCGGGAACGAGACTGGTCGACGCGTTGTGCGAGATCCAGGCAGATCGACTGGACACGCCGGTGCCGTGGCGCAAACCTGTGACGGCATTCGATCTACCGATCCTGCGCTGGAACGAGATCGAGATTCACCTGATGGACCTCGACATCGGCTACACCTGCCACGACTGGCCTGCCGAGTTCGTGGAATTCACTCTCGCCCGTCAGTTGGGCGCACTGGAGACAGCGGTCCCGGGTGTACGTGTTCCTTCGCTGTCGGATGCGGAGACCTTGGCCTGGTTGGTCGGGAGGCCGACGAGGGTGGGGCTGCCTACCCTCCCTGCCTGGCCTTTCTGAGACACGACCTTTCCGAGATGCAGCCGTTTTGAGGATTAGAACAGGGTGGGGGCGCTGACGTCGTTGCGTGCTTGGGCCAACCGCGCACTCCACCGTTTCACCAACCACATCTCGACGATCTCGGGTTGGGTGCCGGCGGCATAGGCCCAACTGTCGAGCAGTTCGCAGTACCGGCGGTAGCGACGCGTCGTGAAGCCCGTGACGGAAGGATCCTCGAGCCAGCCCTCGTGGATGAGTGTCGAGACGCCGTACTGATCGATCATCTGAGCGCGTCGGCCTTCGTCCTGTACGCCCACCGCCCACATGAAAGCGGCCATGAGTGATACCCCCACGCCGGGCGTGAGTGGCCACCCGGACCAGGTGTCGCGCCGCACGACCGGCATCGACTTGTTTTTCGAACAGTGATCGAGAATGGCTGTGATCTGGGTCAGCGGATCCTCGTCTTCGCGGTGATGCGGATTGAAGACGTTGGGGAACCGCCGCGTGAACCGTCTGCTTTCGTGCGAGCCCTGCCAGGCCGCGCAGAGAAAGAGCAGTCCGAGGCCGTCGTGCTGGGCGACAACGAGGTCGCTCGACGGGCGAAGGTCGTTGCGTTGAACGATGGCTCGGCCTTCGGTGATCACTTTGCCGTCGAGATCACGCCCGCGCAGGCTGATGGTGTGGCCGGCGTCCTTCAGGTGCGCGTTCCACCAATCCAGGTCGACGGTCGCTTCGTCGTCGAGGACGTGCAGTGGAAAGGTGCGGGAGCGGCACCACTCGACCAATGCGTCCGGCGGTTCGAATCCTTCGTCGACACGATTCATGGCGCGATGATCCCACGAGTCGCCGACAGGAATTCGTCCGACGCGCAGGTCACCGAGATGGAACCGGACACTCGCGGTACGCTCCGCTCATGAAATTGGCGTCCTCGCAGGTGCGGCCGGCGCTGTGGACGGTAGCCATCGCCTTGACGGCCACGGGTCTGAGCGGATGCATCGGTGCCGTCGATCGGATGGATTTCGACAACCAGATGCGCGAACGTGGCGGTGGGATGACGTCGGAGTTGGTGCGAGGCGGGTTCGACAGCCTCGCACATAGATACGGCGTCGACGCGATATCGGTGACCAGCATCGACATCAGCCCGATCGAGACGCTCGGCGTCACCGTTCGTGACCCCGGGAAGCCGTCACAGCTCGACAGATTCTCTTTCGACGGCGTCATTCTCGGCGAGCCCATCCCCGTGCAAGTCAGTGTCACCGACGATCTCGATGCGCGATCGTTCACGCTGGATCAAGTGCCGGCATTGGCGAATGTCGAGAAGTTGGTCGATGACGCGCTGGCTAGCAGCGGAGTCGACGACGGCGAAGTCACCGGGATCTCGGTCAGTCGAACCGAGTCGATACACGCCTCCGTGATGGTGGAATCCCCACGCTCGCGAGTACTTGTGGTCTTCGAGCCTGACGGAACTCCCTTTCTGGTGCAGCCGCTGTGAGGCGCCGAATCGCTCCGTTACTGATCTCGGTAGCGGTGATCGTGGTCGTGGGAATCTTTGCCGCACTGCTGTCTTCGGTGATCTGGCCCGGCCAGGTCGCGCACTTGGCGCCGATCTTCTGTGAAGAACCGACATCGAGCGCGATGGTCGTCTCGGATTCCTTTACCGACGGCGACGGTACGTCCACCAATTTCACGCTGTACTGCGTCGGACCGCGCGGTCAGACCGTTGATGCCGGCTGGCCGCTGCCGTTCTTGGTGCTGTGGGGCGTGTATTCGCTGGTGCTCGCGATCGTGGTCGGCGTGATCGTGCTGGCGGACGTCGGCCGGCGCGGGCGCCGAAACCGCTGACCCTATCAGCGTGGGAGGACGACCAATTCGGCGACGGCGCCGTCGTCGGAGTGTGCCGGTACGAGTGCAAACGCCGAGCGTTCGATCAACCCCGCAAGGTGCGCGGTACGTACAGACGGATCGGCGCGCCAGCGACCGTCTTCGGATTGTGTCACCGGCAACAGGCGTACCGCATCGGAACTCACCGCAGCGGCGTTCTCGATGATGCCGAGTAGTGGCGGCGGCGTGTCGCTTCCGGTCAAGGCGGCCACGACGGTTGGCAGCATCGTCAACAGGGTGGTCACGGCGGCATACGGATTGCCGGGGAGGCCGAGAACCACCAGGCCACTGGGCAGGACTGCCGTTATCTGAGATCCGCCGGGGCGCGAGGCGACTCGCCCGACGATCGTGCGAGCGCCGAGTCGATCGAGCGCACTGCGCATTTCGTCGGCAGCGCCGCCTCCCGTCGCACCGATGACGACGAGTAGATCGGCTTCCTGGTCGACTCCGTCTGCGAGCACCCGCTCGAAACTGTCCGCAGTGTCTCGCAGGTGCGAATTCGCCACGCACCGTACGCCGTTGCTTTCCAGTAGGTAGGGGAGAATCCCGCCGACGGAGTCGCGAGTCTGACCTTCACGCAGTGGACCGGTCCGCCGGATCTCGTCGCCGGTGACTATCAGGCGTGCCCGTACCGGACCACGGACGAGGGCGTCGAACACTTCACCGCTGGCACCTGCGGAGATCACCGCCGGAGTCACCGCGGTACCTGTCGGGGCGATCGTGAATCCGGTGGTCCAATCTTCCCCTCGTGGTCGAGCGTCGTTGCGGTGCGGCGCATCCGGCAGTCTCCGTACCATCCGAGATGGCTCGTCGACGGACAGATACTCGTCACGAATTACCGAGGTGGCGCCGAGGGGCAGGTGTGCTCCCGTGGCAATGCGAATCGCTTCACCTTCGCCGAGTTCGAGTTGCCCGTCGGCGCCCGCGATGCGGATCTCGGTGCGGATTCGCCACGGACCCTCGCCGGAGACGGCGTACCCGTCCATCGCCGAGACATCGGATCGAGGAAGATCACCCAGGGCGACCAGAGGCTGCGCGAGTGTTGCTCCGAGGCTGTCGGCGAGATCGGCACGGTGCGGCGGCAATGCTGTCAGTGAATTCCTGACGGCGGCGCGGGCTTGATCGATCGTCAGCCGCGGATGGCTTCGCGCGCGATCGATGTCTTCCGGTGTGTCGCAGTCGGTCGTACCAGCGACACTCAGCGTCGAGAACGGCTCGGTGACAATCGCTTTCATAGGTTGGTTCTCCAGCCCCGAACTCTCCCGTAACGTGGACAGACGTTGCCAGAGTTCGCGAAATGTCCATGCGGAGAACAGGAATTGGGTTCGGTTGTTCTCGTCCACGGCACACGTCACCGGATTGTCCGTCGACGTGGCAGCGATCAAGGCGTCGACTGATTCGGCCTCGATGTGCGGCAGGTCGGACGCCAGCACCACCACCACGGCGTTATCGGGTAACCGGGTCGCAGACAACCCGGCCCAGATCGCCTCGACAGGGCCGGCTCCGGCCGGAGATTCCTGGGTTTGGGTGATTCCAAGATCAAGTTCAGGTCGATGCGGGCCGACCACGATGACGGCGTCGAGATGCGACGTTGCTGAAAGCGCGATGTCGAGGAGCCTGCGACCGCGTACGAGAAGGCCAGGTTTGTCGACACCACCCATTCTGGTCCCGCGACCACCCGCCAGAATGACGGCGGCAGTCGGCGGCGTGGTGGTCATGCCTCCATGCTGCCCCATCGCCGGGGTGAGGACGACCGGTGACACGGGATCAGAAGTGAAACCGTGCCTTCTTCAGGTCGATCCGACCCTCCTTGATCGGTACCCCTTCGAGTTCGAGCTTGGCGATCTGACGATGAGCCAGGTGCGCCGACGGTTTGCCGGAGGCGCCGAGAACCCGATGCCACGGCAGGTCGGCAGAGTCCGTCCGCATGATCCAACCGACCGTGCGAGCACTGGAAAGTCCTGCAGCATCAGCGATATCGCCGTACGTCGCCACGAAACCGGCCGGAATCGACGCGATGAGTCGCCGTACCTCTTCGATCTGCTCTTCGGTGGTGGCTGCCATGTCGGTTCCTTCAGAGCATGCTGCGAACGAGGGCGGCGACTTCGTCGGCCCGCACGTGCGGGACCATGTGGTCACAGTCGAATTCGACGCTGGTCAGATTTTCACCGAGGTGCTCGGTGAGCGCTGCCCGGAACTCGTCGGTGACGTACGGAGGCTGGACTTTCATTGCTTGAACCAGCACGGTCGGCATGGAAGGCGGTGGCAGCACGATCGGGCGAGCGAGTTCGCCCCACCCGGTCACGATCGCAGGCGTGGACAGGCGCCAGTTGACGCGCCCGTTGCCCAGTTGAATCAGGTGCTCGGCCATCTCGACGTCGAGGTCCTGGGTGGGAACCTCACCCCACGAGCCGTGAATCTTCTCGGAGTACGCCTCGGCCGCATCGGTGTAATCCGGTGAGCCGATTGTGAGTTCGGCCACTTCCTGCATGAAAGTCGGATCCAAGCTGATCGCTGGATCGAGCAGAACGAGCCCACGAACGCGTTCCGGCGCGGTGGCCGCGAGGTGAAGCGCCAGCATTCCGCCGAACGAATGCGCGACGATCACCACCGGTCCGTTTGCATGTTCGTCCAGTGTCTCGAGCAGGCTCTCCACGTGGGATTCGATGTTCCACGGGGGAGCCCAGGTCGAGCGCCCGTGACCGCGCAGATCGGGCGAGATCCAGCGCGCTTGGGGCAGTTGGTTCTCGGCCATCGACTGCCAACGGCGGCCGTGACCGGTCAGACCGTGCAGCGAAAGGATCTCCGGCGCCCCGACGGGTCCGTAGAGATACGTATGGAGTGCAGACACGAGGTCAATCATGCCGGATGCAGGCGATGTGTGAGTTGTCGGTGCGCTCTGGTGGAATGCCTGGGTGAGTGAGACGGCAACACGCAGCAAGGTCACCATTCCGCGGGCGCGGTTGGTGCACCGAACTGCGCCGTCTCCGATACCCCGAACGTGGGATGAAGGGACGACGCGGCTCTTCGCGCCGCCGTCCGAGGATCCGTTCCAGCTCGCGTTCGGCCCTGTTTCTTTCGGTTCGGCAGCGGCTTGGAATCCCTGGCAGGTACTCGGCAGTCCCGGAACCGGCAAGACGTCCCTTCTCGTGGATCTGGCAGTGCAGAAGATCTCGGGTGGCGAAGATCCTGAATCGGTCCTGGTGCTCACCCAGTCACGCCGAGCCGCGACGCAGGTCCGCGAGCAGATCACCGCTGGGTTGCTCGGGTACGAACAGGAACGCGGACCGCAGGCAACCCGTGAGCCGCTGGTACGCACCGTTCACTCTTACGCCTTTGCCGTTCTCCGGCTTCAAGCCGCAGCACACGGCAACGCGCCGCCACGCCTGATCACCGGCGCCGAGCAGGACTCGGTGCTCCGCGAGATGTTGCGCGGCGACATCGAAGACGGTGCGCTCCGGTGGCCGGAGCGCCTGCGACCCGCATTGGGTTTGAACGGATTTGCCGTCGAACTGCGAGATCTGATGCTGCGAGCCAACGAGCGCGGGCTCGGCCCCGAAGATCTGGTCAAGCTCGGCAAGAAGCGTGGCCGTCCGGAGTGGGTGGCGGCCGGGCGGTTCGCCGAGGCCTACGAGCAAGGCGTGCTGCTGCGCGGCAGTGTCGGTGTCGAGGCTCCGGAGGCGACGGCGCCGGCACTCGACGCGGCCGAGTTGATCGGTGCGGCCTTGACCGCGTTCGCCACCGATCCCGAATTGCTTCGCTCCGAGCGCGCTCGGATCCGGCACCTCCTTGTCGACGACGCACAACATCTGGATCCGCAGGCGGCGCAACTGGTTCGGTTGATCGGAACCGGAACTGCGGGCACGGTCATCGCCGGTGATCCCGATCAGTCCGTCTTCGGATTCCGCGGTGCGGATTCGGCGTTCCTGCTCGGACTGGCCGAGCGCGGAGACGAGCGCCAGATCGTTCTGCCCGTCATGTATCGCAACAACGCCGACGTCGCGTCGATCGCGGCCAAGATCGCTGCGCGGCTGCCCGGCAACCTTGCTCATCGCATCGCGGTTCCATCCGATCTCACCGATGAGAATCCGGGACGGGCGTCGGTGCGGGTTCTCGGTACGACGGCCAAAGAAGCGGCAGTCGTCGCAGATACCTTGCGGCGGGCGCATCTGCTGGACGGGATTGCGTGGTCCGACATGGCCGTCATCGTGCGGTCGGTCCCGCGCACTCTCGCCCCTCTCCGGCGAGCCCTGCTCGCGGCGGGGGTGCCCGTCACGACCGCGGCCACCGAATTGCCGCTCGCGCGGCAACACGGAGTGTCCGGCCTGCTGCTGGTCCTCCGGGCGCTCGGCGGCGATCAGTTCACCGGCGACGACGCGCTTGCCCTGATGGCCGGTCCCATCGGCGGCGCCGAACCGGTCACCCTGCGCCGGTTGCGTCGTGGCCTGCGCCGAGTCGAGTTGGCATCGGGAAGTGATCGGGACTCCTCGGAGTTGTTGCGGCTCATACTGATCGACGAGGATCGTGCGCAGTCCAAGCGCCTGATGGGCAAGCTGACAGACGTCGAAGCTGCGGCCCTCAATCGCGTGCTGTCGGTCCTTCGCAAGGCCCGAGTGCCTCTCGAGCGTGGTCTCGGGGTCGAAGAAGTTCTGTGGGCGGCCTGGCAGGCGACGGGGCTGGAACGGCGCTGGGCGGCCGCGTCGGCGCGCGGCGGACCGATCGGCTCACAAGCCGATCGAGACCTCGATGCCGTAGTCGCACTCTTCGACGCGGCTGCCAACTACGTCGACCGGTTGCCGCGTTCGCAACTCTCCGGTTTTGTCGACTACTTGACCAGCCAGGAGATACCGACCGACTCGCGGAGCCGATCGGTCATCGCTCCCGACGCCGTCACCGTGGTCAGCGCTCACGCCGCGGCGGGGCGCGAATGGGCGGTGGTGGCGGTGGCGGGTGTGCAGGAGGGGCTCTGGCCGAGTTTGCGGGCACGCGGCTCGCTACTGCGTACCGAAGCACTTATCGACCTGGTCAACGGAGTCTCCGACGGCAGTGACTCGGCCGCCGAACGACTCTCGCGAACCGCGCCGCTTCTGGCCGAAGAACGCAGGTTGTTCCTGGTCGCCTGTAGCCGTGCTCGTCGCCGTCTGCTGATCACCGCAGTCGAATCGGCTTCGGGGGACACCGACTTGGTGCCTTCGCGGTTCGTGGACGAATTGATCCGTGGTGACGCGTACTCGGACGACCCGTCCTCCGATCTCGACGTCGTTGCACCCGAGACCGGGGATACCCGGGTTCTGTCGCTGCCTGCACTGGTCGCACAGCTTCGCAGCGTGGTGTGTGATCCCGACATCGCGCATTTCGACCCCGAGAAGCATTCTCGGGCTGCTCGCCAGTTGGCGCGTCTGGCTGCGGCCGGAGTACGAGGCGCGCATCCGGATCAGTGGTACGGCACAGCCGAGCCGAGTACCGCTGCTCCCATGTGGCAACCCGAGGACGGACCGGTTTCACTGTCCCCGTCCACCATCGAGCTTCTCGAAACATGTCCTCTCCGATGGGTGTTCGAGCGTCACGGTGGCAGCGACGGAGACAACACTCATGCGATCGCCGGTACGCTGGTCCATACCTTGGTGCAGGCACTGGCCGGCCGGATTCCACCGGATCAGGTCGAGAAGGCACTCGAAAATGCCTGGGAATCCATCGATCTGGGATCGCAGTGGTACTCGCGCCGTGAACTCAATCGAACTCGGGAGATGCTGGCGACGTTCACCGCCTGGATGAACGCAACTCGCGGTGAGCTGACCGAAGTCGGCGTCGAGGTCGCGGTCGAGGGGGTCCTCGAACCGCGCGAAGAAGGAGCGCCTGCGGTCAAGCTACGTGGCCGGATCGACCGGCTCGAGCGCGACACCGAAGGTCGTCCAGTGGTTGTCGACGTCAAGACTGCGCGAAACCCCGTCAGCAACGAGGCCGCGCAATCTCATGCGCAGTTGGCGGCGTACCAGGTCGCAGCGGCCGAAGGTGCGATTGCCGGCGAACCGGCCACACAACCCGGCGGTGCACGCCTGGTATTCGTGGCCAAGTCCAACAAGAAGGACGGTGCGGCGCAGCGAGTTCAGCCGCCGCTGACGGCCGAAGCCGTCGAGATGTGGCGAGACGTCATTCACAACGCTGCGGCAGCGACCCAAGGACCGCAGTACCTGGCCAGGGTCAACGATGGATGTAGACATTGCCCGGTGCGTTCGAGTTGCCCGGCACACGACGAGGGACGACAGGTGAGTAACTAAGTGGCTGCCGCGACGCCGAAGGCACGCCGACCGAAGATCGACCCTGTCGACCTGGCGGTCGCGCTCGGTCAGCACCCTCCGACGCCCGAGCAGGCAGCAGTGATCGCCGCACCGCTCGGTCCGACATTGGTGGTCGCCGGCGCCGGTGCCGGAAAGACCGAGACGATGGCTGCTCGCGTCGTGTGGCTGGTTGCCAACGGCTTCGTCGATCCCGAGGCGGTTCTCGGCCTGACCTTCACGCGCAAAGCGGCGCAACAACTCACGTCGCGAATCCGCAAGCGGTTGGCGCGGCTGGCGGGTTCGGACGTTCTGCGGGCACTCGACCCGACCGGCGGAGTGCGTTCCCGGATTCTGGCCGGCGAACCCGAAGTCAGTACCTACCATGCTTACGCGGGACGGTTGCTCTCCGAACACGGGCTGCTGTTGCCCATCGAACCCTCGGCGACGCTGTTGTCCGAGACCGAACTGTGGCAGGTTGCGCACCGCGTCGTGAGCGGCTGGGACAGCGATCTGGACACCGACAAGAATCCGGGTTCGATCACCGAGACCGTTCTGGCTCTTGCCGGTCAGTTGGCGGAGCACCTGGTCGATCCCGAGCAGTTGCTCGAGGCACACACCGAGCTGGACAAGCTGATTCACACTCTGCCCGCCGGCCCGAAACAGCGGGGTGGACCGAGCAAGGAGCTGTTGAATTACCTTGATGTGCAACATAAGCGCATCGAACTGTTGCCTCTCGTCGCCCGGCTGGGTGAGACGCTGCGGCGTGAAGGCGCATTGGATTTCGGCAGCCAGATGTCGCTGTCTGCCCGGGTCGCCGCCGAGCATCCCGAGGTCGGGCAGACCGAGCGTGAGCGCTTTCGGGTGGTTCTTCTCGACGAGTACCAGGACACCGGTCACGCTCAGCGAGTGTTGTTGTCCTCGTTGTTCGGTGGGGGAGCCGACGGCCGTTTGGCGCTGACGGCCGTCGGCGATCCGATGCAGTCGATCTACGGTTGGCGCGGCGCGTCGGCGGCCAACCTGCCCCGGTTTGCAACCGACTTCCCGCTTGCCAACGGAAAACCGGCTCCGACGCTCGAACTGCTCACCAGTTGGCGTAACCCGCCGGAGGCTCTCGAGCTGGCTAACCTGTCGTCGGCACCGTTGCGTCGACGCGGTGTGGCGGTCAGCACCCTTCGTGCGCGGCCGGGAGCCGTCGCCGGAGACGTTCGACTGGCGTTGCTGGGCGACGTCGAACAGGAACGTCAGTGGGTGGCGGAGAAGATCGCCGGAGAATACGAGGCGGCACGTGCCGAAGACCGCCCGACGCCCACGGCAGCGGTGTTGATCCGCAGGAACGCCGATGCCGCTCCGCTGGCCGAGGCCTTGCGGTCCAAAGGTCTGCCGGTCGAAGTTGTCGGGCTCGGTGGGCTCCTGCACACACCCGAGGTGGCTGACGTGATCGCCATGCTCCGGGTGGTCGCCGATCCGCTTGCAGGAAGCGCTGCCGTTCGGCTGCTCACCGGCGCGCGATGGCAGATCGGCGCGAAGGATCTCGCCGCACTCTCTCAACGCTCCCGCGAACTTGCCATCTCCGCGGGATACGGAACGGCGGGTGCGGTCACCGACGCCGAGGCGCTTACCTCGGCGGTCCACGATGCTCTGCCCGGGGAGAACGCCGAGCAAGCAGGATTGGTCGACTCGATCTCCGATCCAGGCCCGGCAGAACGCTATTCGGCTCTCGGGTACACACGCATCAACGCGATAGCGGCAGAGTTGGCGTCGTTGCGCGAACGTATCGGCCAGCCGCTCACCGAATTGGTGGCGGAGGTCGAGCGGGTGCTCGGGATCGGAATCGAGGCGGGCGCACGGACCCGAGTCGGTGTCGTCGGGACCGCGGGCCGCGAGCATCTCGACGCCTTCGCCGACGTCGTCGCCAACTACGCGACGCGTCCAACTGCCAATCTGACCGGGATGCTGGCTTTCTTCGCGGCAGCCGAACAGATCGAAAAGGGCCTCACGCCAGGCGAAGTGGAGGTGGCGCCGGATCGGGTCCAGATCCTGACCGTGCACTCGGCGAAGGGGCTCGAATGGGAAGTAGTGGCGATCCCGCATGTCAGCGGCGGGGTGTTCCCCTCGTCCACCGCGTCCGGATCGTGGCTCGGGGCGCTCGCCGAACTGCCACCGTCGTTGCGTGGTGACCGGGCGGTCGACGCGGATTCGGCCGACGGAGTTCCGGTGCTCGACCTCGAGGAGCTGTACAACCGCAAGGACCTCGAGAACGCGATAACGGCGCACAAGAAGGCCTTGTCCAACCGTCGACTGGACGAGGACCGGCGGTTGTTCTACGTCGCGCTGACCAGAACCGAACGGGCGCTGTTCATCTCGGCGCATCACTGGGCGGAATCCGGTGCGGAACCGAAGGGGCCTTCGGAGTTCCTGGACGAGCTGCATCAGATGGTCACGGCCGACAACGATGCCGATGAGGAAGACTCACGCGGTGCGATCGGCGTCGTGGAGGAATGGGCGCCGGCACCGGAACCCGATACCGAGAACCCGTTGGCCGCCACTCCCCGTACGGCGCAGTGGCCGCCGGATCCGCTGGGTGCGCGGCGCGGCGCCGTCGAGGCCGGAGCCGCGAGCGTCCTGTCCGCACTCGCTTCGCTGCCGCAAGACAGCGAAGAGGCGGAAGAACCGGAGGACGATCCGGAGAACTGGGCCTCGGACGTCGACGTTCTCCTGGCCGAGCGCGAGGCCCGCGCAAACGCGCGGGCCGAAGTGATTCTCCCGGCGCAGCTTTCGGTGACTCAGCTCGTCGACCTCAAGGCAGATCCGGACGAACTGGCGGCTCGCCTACGTCGTCCGTTGCCGTATCCGCCCAACCCGTTGGCTCGTCGCGGAACCGCTTTTCACGCCTGGATCGAGCGAAGGTTCGGTGCGACTCGGCTGTTGGATCTCGACGAGCTACCCGGCGCCGCGGATACCGGCGCGGGTCCCGAGACCGACCTGGTGAAACTTCAGGATGCGTTCTTGCGGTCCCCGTGGGCCAATCGCAGCCCGATCGAAGTGGAAGTTCCTTTCGAAACATCCATTGCCGGAACGGTTTTGCGAGGTCGGATCGACGCTGTGTTCGCCGATCCCGACGGCGGATGGACGGTGATCGACTGGAAGACCGGTGCCGAACCGTCGGCCGCCAACGAGGACGCTGTTGTGATGCAGTTGGCCGCGTATCGGGTGGCCTGGGCCGAATTGATGTCAGCCAGAGCTCGTTCGGCGGGGCGCAACGAACAGTTTCCGGCCGACAAGGTGAGGGCGGCGTTTCACTACGTTCGATCGGGTCGCACCATCGCACCCGAGAACCTGCCGGACGGTGAGGCTCTCGCTCGCCTCATCCGAACGGCAGGCGCGCAAGATTAGCTTGCGTTTCGACGAGCCTTGAGTGCTTCGGTCACCAGCGGGACCTGCAGGGGGAGACGTGCGATCGAACCGATCTTCTGCGGTGTGGACGTCTTCGGGCTTCGGCACCAGTCGATCGCCATCTGGATGTTGGCGGGGAACACGGCAACAAAGAGCGCGGCGGCAAGGCCCGCGCCGAGCTTGCGGGTCTTCGGCACGGCCAAGGCAGCGCCGATCGCCAGTTCCGCGACGCCGGACACCTGGGTGTAGGTGCGGGCCTGTCCGGGAAGCTGGCGGGGAACGGTGCTGTCGAAGAACGAGGGCGCTGCAAAATGCATGGTGCCGGCGCCGAGAAGGAGGGCCGACAAACGAAGAGCGGCCGCTTGGCTGGGAGTGGACGTCGAACCGGTGAAAGGCATTTGCCCAGCCTGCCTCACGGTGGACCTTCTTGCCACTACCGGCGCCACGACCCGCGCGCTATTCGGCGCCCGAGTTCCGAAGTCGATCTTCGAGGGTTACGCTGCCTGCCGATGTCCGTGTAGGTATTTCGTAAGTTCGAGTGAGAGAGTCGATGTATGGCCGGTAAGCTCCGGGCGCGTTTGACCAGGTCGGAAGCATTGACCGATCAGCCTGACTTCGCCCTTGTCGGGGTGCTGCGCATTCCCCAGCTACAGACAAGTCCGGCGCGGGCCATCTACAAGCGAGTTCTCATCGCGTTGGGTGCTCTCGGCGCAGCCGTGTTGATCGTCTACATCGATCGCGCCGGATACCGAGACGCACAGGACAACGAGCTGTCGCTGCTCGACTGCATCTACTATGCGACGGTTTCGCTCTCGACCACCGGCTACGGCGATATCACTCCGTTCACTCCGTCGGCGCGCCTGGTCAACGTCCTGTTGATCACGCCACTTCGAATCTTCTTCTTGATCGTGTTGGTCGGAACCACACTTTCAGCTCTGACCGAGAGTTCGCGTCAGGCGTTCAAAATTCAGCGTTGGAGGCAGCACGTGCGTAATCACACCGTCGTCGTCGGATACGGGACCAAGGGGCGGACGGCAATCGAAGCAATGCTCGGTGACGGTGTACCGGCGTCGGAGATCGTGGTCGTCGATACCGATCAGACAGTCCTCGACTCCGCGGCGAGTAAGGGCCTGGTGACGGTGTTCGGTTCGGCGACGAAATCGGACGTACTCCGGTTGGCAGGTGCGCAGAATGCGTCGTCGATCATCGTCGCCACGAATCGTGACGACACCGCAGTGCTCGTGACGCTGACAGCCCGCGAAATCGCGCCGGAAGCCAAGATCGCCGCAGCCATCCGTGAAGCCGACAACGCGCATCTTCTGCGTCAGTCCGGCGCAGACTCGGTGGTCGTGTCCTCGGAGACGGCAGGTCGACTCCTCGGCATCGCGACCACAACGCCGACTGTCGTGGAGATGATCGAAGACCTTCTGACCCCGGAAGCCGGATTCGCGATCGCCGAGCGCGCAGTCGAACGTGACGAGGTCGGCGGCTCTCCGCGTCATCTCTCCGACATCGTGCTCGGGGTAGTTCGCGACGGCCGTCTGGTTCGCGTCGGTTCGCCCGAGGTGGACGCCGTTGAGGAGAACGATCGCCTGCTCTACATCCGCCGCGTCACGAACTGAGTGCTGCCGAGCTTCGTGCGCGCAGTAATGTCGTGAGCGTGAACGACTTCCAGCTGACCGAAACACCGCTGCTCTCACGCTCGAGCGTCGGCCGCGCCGAGGAATTGCGGTCGGATGCCGCCGCACTGACCACGGGTTGGGCGGACGCGCTGCTCCTCCGTGTGAATTCACGGGGTCAGGTCAAAGTCTCGCCGGAAGGTCAGTTGGTCTTCGCCGAGGCAACCGAACTGGGTCCGGAGCCGGTGCGCGGTGCAGTGTTCCTGGGAATTCGGGAGAATCGCCACGTCTGGGCGGTGCGGGTGTCGCTGCTGGCGGGCACGTTGTCCGAGTTGCGCATGCTCGGCGGAACACTCGACGACGCGGACGCCGGTTTGTTGACCGGTGCCGTCGCAATTCTCAACTGGCACGACAGTGCCGGATTCAGCGCTATCGACGGCGCGCCGAGTGAACCCACCATGTCCGGCTGGTCACGCATTTCCACGTCCACCGGCCACGAGGAGTTTCCCCGAACGGATCCGGCGGTCATCTGCCTGGTGCACGACGGCGGCGATCGAGTTCTACTCGCTCGTCAGCCGACCTGGCCGCAGCGACGTTTCTCGATTCTCGCGGGATTCGTCGAGGCCGGGGAGTCACTCGAAACGTGCGTTGTCCGCGAGATCAAGGAAGAAGTCGGCATCGACGTGCACAGCGTTCGATACCTCGGGAGCCAGCCTTGGCCGTTCCCGCGCTCGGTGATGTTGGGCTTCGCCGCAATCGGCGACCCCGCCGCTCCGCTTCTGTTCGCGGACGGCGAGATCGCCGAGGGCACATGGTTCACGAAGGACGAGGTGCGTGCCGCTCTCGAACTCGGCGACTGGGGTTCGGAAGCGGACGCGCCACTGCTGCTGCCCGGCTCGATCTCCATCGCTCGCGGAATGCTCGAGAGCTGGGTCAAATAAGAGCTGGGTCAGACAGCAGCCTGAAAGGCTCTACAGACCCAGGGCCTGCTTGACCTGGTTGAGCGACGGGTTGGTCGCGACGCTGCCGTCGCCGTACTTCACGGTCGGAACGACGTGATTTCCACCGTTGACGCTGCCGACGAAATCGGCTGCTGCCGGATCGTTCTCGATGTCGATCTCGGTGTACTCGATCCCCGACGCGTTGAGCTGCGTCTTGAGGCGGCGGCAGTAGCCACACCACGTGGTCGAGTAGATGGTCAGGGCAGGCGCATTTTCGGTAGAAGTCACGGCCGATATAACACCACGACCGAGAGCGTTGTTCCGTATCGGCCCGTGTTCTCTTGCCCACATACCGTCGGGCGCGGCGAATGGCGTGTCGGAACGTCCTGCCATGATGGTCCCCATGCCTGCGGACACCGGACTGGATCCAGAACAATCGGCCGCCGTGCTCGCGCCACGCGGCCCGGTATGTGTCCTCGCGGGCGCTGGAACAGGCAAAACCCGCACCATTACCCGCCGGATCGCGCATCTGGTTGCCGACGGTCATGTCTCCGCCGGCCAGGTGCTTGCCGTGACATTCACAGCGCGAGCGGCCGGCGAAATGCGTGGACGGCTTCGTGAGCTGGGGGTTGGTGGAAGTGGGCCGCAGGTACAGGCTCGCACCTTCCACGCCGCCGCTCTTCGTCAACTCAAGTACTTCTGGCCGCAGGTGATCGGTGACACGCCGTGGCGTCTGCTCGATCGAAAGTTCGCGGTTGTCAGCAGTGCCGCCGCTCGTGTCGGGTTGTCCACCAGTACGGAAAGCGTGCGCGACCTCGCCAGCGAAATCGAGTGGTCCAAGGCCTCACTGATCGCGCCCGAGGACTACCCACGCGCGATAGCCAAGATTCGTCGCGAGGCGCCGGTCGATGCCACCAAGGTTGCGCAGGTCTACGCGGCATACGAAGAGCTGAAGGCACGTGGCCAGGACGGCATGCTCCTCGATTTCGACGATCTCCTACTTCACACCGCGGCTGCGCTCGAAGAGCATTCGACGGTTGCCGACGAGTTCCGCGAGCGGTACCGCTGCTTCGTGGTCGACGAGTATCAGGACGTCACCCCGCTGCAACAGCGTGTGCTCGACGCCTGGCTCGGCGACCGCGACGACCTGACCGTGGTGGGCGATGCGAATCAGACCATCTACTCCTTCACCGGCGCCACCCCGAACTATCTGTTGGACTTCTCGCGGAAATTCCCCGAAGCGACCGTCGTCCGGCTCGAACGGGACTACCGCTCCACCCCTGAGGTCGTGTCGTTGGCGAACCGCGTGATCGGTGCAGCGCGCGGACGGATCGCCGGGACGCGTCTTCAGTTGATCGGGCAACGCGCTCCGGGGCCTGAGCCGGAGTTCATGGAGTTCGACGACGAGCCTGCCGAAGCGCTCGGCGTTGCGCGGGCGATCAAACGGCTGATCGCGGCAGGCACTCCAGCGGCCGAGATCGCTGTTCTGTATCGGATCAATGCTCAGTCGGAGGCGCACGAGCAGGCACTCACCAAGCTCGGCATTCCGTTCCAGGTGCGTGGTGGAGAGGGCTTCTTCACCCGCACCGAGGTCCGTCAGGCAGTGGCGGCGCTGCGTCAGGCCGCCGGACGAGACGACCTTCCCGAAGGCGCAGACAACGGCGAAGCGCTGGTTTCACTGGTTCGCGCTGTACTCGCGCCACTCGGTCTGACCAACGAAGAACCTTCGGGCACGCAGGCCCGCGAGCGCTGGGCGTCGCTCTCGGCTCTCGTGGCGCTGACCGAAGAACAACTCGTCCACGAACCCGAACTGTCGCTCACCGGGCTGCTACAGGAGCTCACAGCCCGAGCCGAGGCGCGGCACCCACCGACCGTGCAGGGCGTGACGTTGGCTTCGCTTCACGCGGCCAAGGGGCTCGAATGGGATGCGGTGTTCCTGGTCGGCCTCAACGACGGCACCCTGCCGATCCAACACGTTCTCGGCGACGCCAATTCGGGCGCCGACGACGTCGCGGTGGAGGAGGAGCGTCGGCTTCTGTACGTGGGTGTTACCCGCGCCCGCGAGCATCTGCAGCTGTCTTGGGCATTGGCTCGCAATGAGGGTGGACGCAAGTCCCGTCGCCGGTCGAGGTTCCTCAACGGGCTCATCCCCGAGGACTCACCGGCTTCGCGGGTTGCCGCGCCGTCGTCGGGGAACAAGAAGCGTCCGCGCTGCCGCGTCTGCGGCAAACCGTTGATCGGGACGTCGGCGACAATGCTCGGGCGCTGCGAAAAATGCCCGTCCAATGTCGACCTGGAATTGCTCGAGCACCTCAAGGCCTGGCGGCTGGACAAGTCCCGAGAACTCAAAGTTCCGGCCTATGTCGTCTTCAGCGACAACACACTGATGGCTATTGCCGAACAACGACCACAAGACAATCGTGGACTGGTTTCGATCCCTGGAATCGGGCCGAAGAAACTCGACAACTTCGGGGAAGACGTACTAGCTGTCATTCGCGGCGAACTGCGTGCGGCAACACTCGATATCTGAAATGCATCCGAATCGACAACGGTGAGTTACATAACCGCAGGTCAAAAATAGGTTGTGCAGATTCGACGGATTCTCTACTCTGGTTTTCAGTGTTACGGGGCAACCTGTGCGCAGAAACTATCCGGACCGACACGAAATGGAGGTGGCAAATAAATGACGAACTTGATCTCGTATGAAGCGTGCGCATGCGCAAAGTTCGCTGTTGCCGCCCCCATGCTGCCGCGTGCAGCGGGATGGGCGCAGCATGCGTTCCGCCTGCGCCCTCAAGCAGCAGCAAAGAAAGCAGCTGTCGAGTCCGTGTTCTTAAGCCATCGAGGTATTTCTCGGTAGGACACATCCGTTCACTTACGGCCACGGACCCGCAGCCCCTGCGGACCGTGGCCTTTGTGTTGGATACCCCTCTTTATCCGGTTTCCGACTCGGCTCAGGTTCGCACCCATCGAACCCATATCGTGCGACACAGTTTCGCATCCGAGCACTAGGAGACCGAGTTGTCTGCCCAGACAATCCGCGTGGAATCCGAAAACTCCACCACTGCAGTAACTTCCACCGACGTCACTTCGGCTGCAGTCACGTTCATCGAGGTCGCGTCCACCCGCCGCGACCTGCCGTGCCGGGCATCCAACCCCGATCTCTGGTTCGCCGAAGCTCCGGCCGAACTCGAGCAGGCGAAGGCACTGTGCGCGCAGTGCCCCATCCGTTCCCGTTGTCTCAGTGCGGCTCTCGACCGCGCCGAGCCGTGGGGGGTGTGGGGAGGCGAGATCCTCGATCAGGGGGCCGTCATAGCGCGCAAGAGACCGAGGGGGCGCCCACGCAAGCAACTCGTGTGCGCGTGAGAGCCCTATTCGGCGGAGCCGGTGTCATAGTCGGCGGAGCCGGTGTCATCCAGAACCGGCTCCGCGAACCCTGGCAACCAACGAGTCAGGATTTCCATGTACGGGGCATATGCGTCCAACTGGGCGCATATGCCGACCGAACCGAGAAGAACTCGGAAGATCATCAAATACTCGGCCGGAAGGTTGAGTGCACGGGCCGTTCGGAACTGCGCACTGTTGAAGTCAGTGGCGGTTCCGGCGGCCTTTTGCAGCCACGACCGAGTGAAGTGAAATGACTCGGTCTGGATCGGGTCGGTGAAGGGTCGCAGGTAATCCGCGATCTCCTTGTCGGTCACCGTGCGTCCGGGAATCACGAAACCGTTGGCGCGCAACAACTCCGTCAATTCGTCGAATTGTTCCTCGACAGCCAAGCGCACCATCGTGCCGAGAACCCGTGGCAGTCCGTTCGGGAACGGCGCAGCCGCACCGAAGTCGATGACGCCGAGTCGGCCGTCCTCGAGAAGCATGAAATTGCCGGGGTGCGGGTCGCAGTGGAGCAAGCCGACACGGGCCGGAGACGCGAAGTGGAATTCGGCGAGTAGTGCACCGGCAGCATTGCGCTGCTCCGGCGTTCCACTTTCGATGATTCTGGTCAACGGGGTTGCCGTCATCCATTCGGTCACGACCACTTTCGGCGCGCTCGCCACGACGTGCGGGATCACGAATTGGGGATCGCCGTCGAATTCTTTTGCAAAAGCTCGCTGATTGTTCGCCTCGATCCGATAGTCGAGTTCTTCTTCGGTGCGCGCGGTGAACTCCTCGATCACGGGGCGCACATCGACACCGGGCATGACAGAACCGAAGAGACCGGCAAATCTGCCCAAGGTCTTGAGGTCGGCGCGTAGAGCTTCGTCGGCGCCGGGGTACTGAACTTTCACGGCCACGTCGCGGCCGTCCGCCCAGACCGCACGGTGAACCTGCCCGATGCTTGCCGACGCGGTCGGTTCGTCGTCGAACGACTGGAATCGGTCGCGCCATTTGGTTCCGAGTTGCTGATCGAGCATCTTGTGTACTTGCTTGGTCGGCAGCGGCGGGGCGGCGGCTTGGAGCTTGTTCAGCGACTCGCGGTACGGCTCCGCGAATTCCTCCGGAATCGCCGCCTCCATGACGCTGAGCGCTTGGCCCAGCTTCATCGCGCCGCCCTTGAGTTCGCCCAGCACCGCGAACAGTTGCTCGGCGGCCTTCGCGCTCAACTGCGCGTCGATCTCGCCTTTGTCGCCGCCGGCGAGCTTGCGTCCGAAGCCCATGGCGGCGCGACCGGCCATCCCCAGGGGGATGCTCGCGAGTTTGGCAGTACGGGCAGAACTCTTGCGTGGGATCTCGGACACCACACCATCATGTCTGACTGGGGCGTCCTTTGCCCGAAACAGGTGCCAGGTATTGGCAACTGCAAGATATTTGCCGAGGCCAGCGCCTGGTTGTGATCCGATACGGACGGAGCGCGATCTCGAGCGTCGACGACAGACTCGCCGCATGCGTCGCCGTTGTCTCGGATAATGCGGAGTCGATCTCGGCCAGGGCCAGCGCGACACTTGCATGGATCATCGCCGATTCCGCGTGGCCTGCGCTGCCGAGTAGCTGCGCGGACAGATGAAGCCAATGAGGGTCGAGTTCGGATCGGATGATGTCGGCGCATCGCAGGCAACTCGACTGGCCCGGCACGACAAGAGGACCGATCACACCGTTGCCGTCGCGGATGCGGACGGAAAGGTGGGGGAGTCCGCAGCGAACGAGATCGCTGACCAGGCGAGGATCAGTGACAACGTCGTCGGCCAGGACCACCAGTTGTTCGTTCCACGTGCGCACGACGTCGGTGTTGCGATACCCGCGCGAGCGACGCGTGCTTACCCCGCCGGTGACCAGGGCGCGCTCGACGGCGTCCGAGAGCGGACCGACACCGTGGATCCTGACGGACACGATCCTCCTGGCGGCAGTGTGGACGAATCCGGAATCGGTGAGTTGCTCGAGCAACTTCTCCGTCACCGACGTCGAAATCCCGCGCGTCGATGCTTCCCACAGGATGGTCGCGCGGGATCTGGAGCCGTCCATTTTGCGGAGGATCGACTTCACCGCGCGCGCATCGACCCCGACAGGCAGCGTCAGCAGGACGGCACGTCCGGGTGTCCATCCCAGCTGCAGCCGACCGTCCGGGCGCGACAGAACAGCGATCCGCGGGTCCCATCGGGGTCCCGCGGATCGCTGTGAAGTGCTGTTCTGTGTGGTGTCGTCTTGCGTGTCACCGGTCATCGTTCGATGCTGGCACGGCGGGCCGCCGGCGAGTCCGCGTCAGTGACGGTTATCCACAGGACGTCAGCATGGCTGAACTGCGAAAATGTGTCGAGAAGGAATTACTTCTCTTCGTCGTCCTCGCGGGTCTTGTCCATCGCTGCCTCGGCCGCACGCTCTTTTGCCTCGACGGCTTCGAGCTGGGCGATCGGGTCGTCGAAATTGCCGGCTTCGCCGCCGCCGAGGACCCGGGCGACAAATCCGTCCGGTGCGTCGAGATCGCTCGAATCGGGCATGAGGTCGGGATGTGACCAGACGCCGTCACGAGTGTCCATACCGGCTTCCGCGGTGAGCTTCTGCCACAACCCGGCCGCTTCACGGACCTTGCGAGGACGAAGTTCGAGTCCGACCAGCGTCGCAAAGGTCTGTTCGGCGGGGCCGCCGGTGGCACGGCGACGCCGCAACGTCTCGCTCATCGCGGCAACACCAGGCAGTCGCTCGCCGAGTGCGGCGGTGACGACCGTCTCCACCCAACCCTCGACCAGCGCAAGCAGAGTCTCGAGCCGTTCGAGAGCGGCTTTCTGCTCCGGGGTGTTCTGCGGCTCGAACGTGCCCTGCTGCATCAGTGCTTCGAGCTTGCTCGGATCGGTGAGAGCGGACGGGTCGAGGTCCTTGGCAAATTCTTCCATCGCCGAAAAGTCCATCGTGATCCCGCGGGCGTATTCCTCGACTGTGGCGAGAACACGCTGTCGCAGCCACGGAACGTGACTGTAAAGGCGCTGATGAGCTGCTTCCCGCGCGGCGAGGAACACCAGAACTTCCTGATGCGGCTGTTCGAGACCCTCGCTGAACGCCTGAACCGCAGCGGGGAGAAGGGCCGCGGTGCCCTCTGGTCCGAGGGGCAAGCCGATGTCGGTGGAGGAGAGCACCTCGGTGGACAGTTGGCCGAGTGCCTGGCCCAATTGCGAGCCGAACGCGAGTCCACCCATCTGGCCGAGCATGCCCAGCATCGGGCCCGCCATCTGCTGTGCTTCGGCGGGAAGTCCCTGGACCCACATGCCCGCCACCTTCTCGGCCACCGGATCACAGAGTCGCTTCCACGTGTCGATCGTGTTGTCGAGCCAGTCGTTCGGAGTCCAGGCGAGAGTGCGGCTCGCTCCGGCCGGAAGCGTCGTTGCGGCGTCCAGCCACATCTCGGCCAGATGTGCGGCGTCGGCGATCGCCTTGACATTGCCCTCGGTGATCGGTGTAACCGATCCGATCTGTTGGCGTGCCAGCTTCTTGGCGATGTCGTAGTTCACCGGGCCGGAAGTACCGCCCTGGCCCATCGACGAGCCCATCCCGCTCAGCATCTGACCGAACTGGGTGAGCATCTGGCCGAGCTGAGCCGGATCGAATCCCTCACCGCCCGCGCCGAACCCGAACGGCGTGTCACCACCCCCGAACGGATTGCCACCCGCCGCGTTCTTGTCGCGATCGGGATCGTCGTCGGAGTTGGAGAAGCCGAACGGCATATTGCTCATACCTCAACGGTACAAGGCTCGAGCGGTCGGAGTCGCCCTCCGAGTCACGCTGACGGCGAACACGCACGGCGCTCAGGCGGTGCGATCGGTGCTCCGGCGCCTTCGCGCTTTACTCTGGATCAGGTGAATCGACGGATAGTGACGCTCTTGGCCGCACTCGCACCCATCGTCGTGTTGGGAGTCGTCGGAACAATGGTCACTGTTCCTTATGTCGCACTCGGTCCTGGCCCCACCTTCAACACCCTCGGCGACGTCGACGGCAAGCCCGTCGTCGACATCCAGGGGACCGAGATCGATCCCACCGACGGCAACCTCAACATGACAACGGTGTCGGTTCGCGACGGCCTCAACATTTTCGAAGCGTTCGGACTGTGGGCGAGTGGCAGCAACGGACTCGTCCCTCGCTCGGAGATCTATCCGCCCGAGAAGTCGAAGGAAGAGATTCAGCAGGCCAACACCGCCGACTTCCAGCAGTCCGAGGACAGTGCCGAGTTGGCTGCACTGCACTTTCTCGGCAAGCCGGTGGCACTCACTGTCTCGAAGGTGACCCCGGACGGCCCTGCCGCGGGTGCCCTGCAAGAGGGCGACGTCCTGGTCAAGATCGGCGACACTCCGGTAACCACCATCACCGGCGTTCAGGACACGGTCGGTGCGATCGCGCCCGGCACCGCGATCGACGTCACCGTCATTCGCGAGGGTGTGGAGACCGTTGTGCCGGTCACCGTCGGGGCGCGGCCCAACAAGCCCGAATCGGGTTACCTCGGCGTCACGCCCAACGAGGTCCCGGACGTTCCCTTCACCGTACAGTTCAACCTTGCCGACATCGGCGGTCCTTCTGCCGGACTGATGTTCACACTGGCCTTGGTGGACAAGCTGACTCCGGGGGAGCTCAACGGCGGAAAGTTCGTGGCCGGAACGGGCACCATCGACTCCGACGGCGAGGTCGGTCCGATCGGCGGTATCAGGTACAAGTTGATCGCCGCCTCCGAAGCCGGTGCTGAGACCTTCCTCGTGCCGGCCCAGAACTGTGACGAGGCGAAACAGAATGCGCCGGACGGGCTTCGACTCGTCAAGGTCGACAACCTGCCCGGCGCAGTGGACTCACTCGAAAGCCTCAACACGGGCGGCGACGCACCCCGCTGCTGAAACCTGCCTTGCCGAAGACAGGCTCGGTGAGTCTTCTTCTTTCAGTCTTCTTCGACCTCGTCGAGCGTCGCGTACAACGCGTGAACCAGGTGAGGTGCAAGACCGTCGTAGGTGAGCAGTTCCAGGTCGCCGTACGGATCCGCATCGTCGTCGGGACGCATCTGCAGAAGCGACAGCGAAGGACCGTCACGGAGCACGCCGACGAACAGTCGAGCCTCGCGTCGATCGGGATGTGCGTTGGCCGTCAGTCGCGCGACCTCGTCCGCAGCATGCTGATCGGTCAATACCGGCGCCGTGGCGTGATCGAGATCCGATTCCGCCTCGGGCGGCAGGACGACGATCTCCTGAACCAGGATGCAACCCTGCACCGACTCGGGCCAATGCGTCGTTGCCAGGAACTCGTCGAGTGCCCGTGAACCGCCGATGATGTCCTCGGGAAGCGATTCCTGTTCGATCGGTGTGTATTCGGCGCCCTCGGCGAGTTGGTCGAGCAGTCCGGGTTCGGCCGCGGCGAGCATTTCGGTAGGCACCAACGCGTACAGCTTCGGCGGTTGATCCCAGCCTTCGGCGTCGATGTGGTCGACAACTTCATGAACGCACCGGGCGAGGGCACTCGGTGATCTGCTCATATTCTCTTCACTCACACGTTCATCCTCCCACCTTCTGTCCGGCTCCCTGCTCTCCGTGTTGTCAACCCGTGACCGTTGTTACGTAGAGTGGTCGGAAACGGCCAAGTCCACTCGGGCGTGGCCGCAGTGATCGATGCAATCGGTTGCGACGCCACGGCGTCGCCAAATCTTGGAGCGTGGCACGTGGGCATGCGGCCCCCCGCAGGTTTACCCTCTCTGTCCAGACGCAGTCGAATCTTGTTGGTGGTGGCTGTCGTAGTGGCGGCCTTGCTGCTCGTGGGGCCGCGACTGATCGGCATGTACACGGACTGGTTGTGGTTCGGAGAAGTCGGCTACCGCGGTGTCTTCACCAAGGTTCTGCTGACGCGATTCGTGCTCTTCCTCGTGGTCGGAATTGTCGTCGGAGCCATCGTGTGGCTCGCGATGCTTCTCGCGTACCGCGCACGTCCGGTGTTCGTTCCGGTCTCCGGACCCAACGATCCGATCGCGCGCTACCGCACGACCGTCATGTCGCGACTTCGTCTGTTCGGCGTGATCATTCCGGTCGCGATCGGCATTCTCTCCGGTCTCATCGCGCAGGCCAACTGGGTCACGATCCAGTTGTTCCTCAACGGTCAGCCGTTCGGCATCACCGATCCTCAGTTCAACTTGGACGTCGGCTTCTACACGTTCGATCTGCCGTTCTACCGCTTCGTTCTGAATTGGTTGTTCGTCTCGATTCTGCTCGCCTTCGTGGCAAACCTGGTCACCCACTACGTTTTCGGTGGGATCAAGTTGGCCGGGCGCGCTGGGACATTCACGACTGCCGCACGTGTTCAACTGGCTGTCATCGCCGGCACCTTCGTGCTCCTCAAGGCGGTGGCGTACTGGTTCGATCGGTACTCGTTGATGTCGAGTAGTCGTAAGGAACCGACGTTCACAGGTCCGGGCTTCACCGACATCAATGCGGTTCTGCCGGCGAAGCTGATTCTGTTGTCCATCGCGGTCATCTGCGCGTTGGCGTTCTTCGCCTCCATCTTCACGCGGGATCTTCGGATACCGGCCATGGCAGTCGCTCTACTGGTTCTTTCGTCGGTGCTCGTCGGGGCGGTCTACCCGATGATCGTCGAGCAGTTCTCCGTCAAGCCCAATGCGGCGCAGAAGGAGAGCACGTACATCGAACGAAACATCGAAGCGACCCGTCAGGCGTACGGGATCACGGAAGAAAACGTCGACTACGTCGACTATCCGGGAGTTGGCACCAAGCAGCCCCAGGACGTTCCGGCCGACCGGACCACGATCGCGAACACCCGACTGCTGGATCCGACGATCCTGTCGCCGACGTTCACCGCTCAGCGTCAGCTCAAGAACTTCTACGGGTTCCCGCAGACGCTCAACGTCGACCGCTACGAACAGGACGGCCAGTTGCGCGACTTCGTTGTCGCAGCGCGTGAGCTGTCGCCGAACAACCTTTCCGGGAACCAGACGGACTGGATCAACAAGCACACGGTCTACACGCACGGCAACGGTTTCGTTGCGGCCCAGGCGAACGAAGTCACGGCCGTGCAGGGCGACAGTCAGAACAACACCGGTGGTTACCCGATCTACTCGGTCAGCGACCTGACGACCACGCCCGAGAACGAGAACCTCAAGGTGGACAATCCCCGGTCGTACTACGGCGAGGTGATCAGCCAGTCGGACGCCGATTACTCGATCGTCGGTTCCGTCGACGGCGAGGGACCTCGTGAGTACGACACCGACACCTCGAAGTACACCTACACCGGTTCGGGTGGTGTCTCGATCGGCAACTGGTTCAACCGTCTTGCATTCGCGGCGAAGTACACCGAGCGCAACATCTTGTTCTCGAGTGCAATCGGCTCGAACTCGAAGATCATCTTCAAGCGTGATCCGAAGGAAAGGGTCGAGGAGGTCGCGCCTTGGCTGACGACCGACGGCGCTGCCTACCCCGCAGTGGTCGACGGCAAGATGCAGTGGATCATCGACGGCTACACCACCGCCCAGGACTACCCGTACGCGCAGCGCAGTTCGCTCGACGGGTTGGTCGAGGACAGTATCGACCAGACGACCGGGCGCCTCATTCCGCGTCAGGAGTTCTCCTACATCCGTAACTCCGTGAAGGCCACGGTCGATGCGTACGACGGCACGGTCACGCTGTACCAGGTCGACGAGCAGGATCCGGTTCTGAAGGCGTGGATGGGTGTCTTCCCGAACACGGTGAAGCCGAAGAGCGAAATCTCGGACGACCTGCAGGCGCACTTCCGCTACCCGGAAGACATGTTCAAGGTTCAGCGAGAGATGCTGGCGAAGTACCACGTCGACGATCCGAGTGAGTTCTTCACCAACAACGCGTTCTGGTCAGTTCCGAGTGATCCGACGATCGACACGTCGGCCAACCAGCCGCCGTACTACGTGCTGGTGGGCGACAAGGACACCGCGAAGGCGGATTTCCGTCTGACCAGTCCGATGGTCGGGTTCAGTCGTGAGTTGCTGTCGGCCTACATCTCGGTGGCGAACGACAAGGAGAACTACGGCAAGTTCACGGTGCTGCAGTTGCCGACCGATACGCAGACTCAGGGTCCACAGCAGGCTCAGTCTGCGATGACGTCGGATTCGCGTGTTGCTTCGGAAGTGTCACTGCTCAAGCAGTCGAACAAGATTCAGTACGGAAACTTGCTGACTCTGCCGATTGCCGAGGGTGGAATCCTCTATGTCGAGCCTTTGTACTCGCAGCGAAACTCGCAGAACGCGTTCCCTCAGTTGGCGCGTGTACTGGTGAGCTTCAGCGACACCAACGGCATTCGGATCGGCTATGCACCGACCGTCTCCGAGGCGATCAGTCAGATTTGGCCGGGCGCAGGTTCGGCAGCGACGGTCACCCAGCCGGCACCCGATCCGGATACCGGAGCGCAACCGGAAACGCCGACAACTCCGACGGCACCGGCCCCGCCGGCTTCTTCGGATGACGTCACGAAGGCGCTGGCCGAGGTCAATTCGGCAATGGCGGCATTGAAGTCGGCGCAACAGAGCGGTGACTTCACCAGCTACGGTGCTGCGCTCGACCGCCTGCAGAAGGCTGTTGACGCGTACCAGGCGCTGCCGAGGTAAGCGGCGTCAGTTCATGAACAGCAGAAGGCCCACCATCCGATTGGATGGTGGGCCTTCTTGTGTGCTCAGGTGAAGCTGTATGAGCTGAATCAGCGCAGTGCTGCAACGATCGGTGCGTTGGCATCGGAGAGCTGCTGGAACTGTGCGGCGAATCCGTACTGGCCGGCGAGGTCACGAGCGGTGTCGTAAGCCTGCTGTGCGGCGGGCTTGAGCTCGGCCGGGATTTCGACGGCGGGAGCAACTGCGGGTGCCTCGGCGACGGGAGCCGGTGCTGCGGCGGGAGCCTCTTCGACTGCCGGCTCGCTTGCGACGGTCAGACGCTGGCCGCAGACGGGCCATGCGCCGGGGCCCTGGCTCTGCAGGGTGTTCTCGGCGACGCGGATCTGCTCTTCCTTGGAAGCGTTGGCGGGCGAGCCGGTGCCACCGTTGGCGGTCCAGGTGCTCTGCGAGAACTGCAGGCCGCCGTAGTAGCCGTTTCCGGTGTTGATGTTCCAGTCGCCACCGCTCTCGCACTGTGCGACGCCGTCCCAGTTGTGGGTGGCTGCGGAAGCGGTGCCGGTGCTCATGGTGAGGGGCACTGCGACAAGTGCGCCGGCTACTGCCAATGTGCCGAATGCACGCTTGCTGATGCTGGTGTACGTCATGTCGGGGTAAATCCTCTCCGCGCTTGCTGACATCGGCGGGCCTGCGGGTCGGCGATGATGCTGACTTTCCCGGGCGCTTGTCTCTCCGTGTCTCTGCCCCTCGAAGGTTTCGGGGGTTCCGATCCCGCGGGGCAGAGTGGAGCAGCGGCGGGTCGGCGTTCGCCCGGTTGATTCGGGCCGGGACCGACCGTACGGGAGCGCTGAACGAGGGTCGATTCGCGATTTTCCGGACCACCTGGTCTTCTCCCATCCAGGATTTTCGGCGTTTGTGCTGGTAGAGCCTTTCCGATGCCGTTTCGAGGTACGTTCGTTACATGCTTGTTATGTGTTGATGCTCACGGGCATTTTGTGAACCCAGTCACCCGATTCTTCGACTTTCAGGCGTGTATTTCGCTCCAGCGCAGGCGATTTGCGTTCCGTTCATCTGCTCGTGTAACTTTGTCAATGCATCGCGGGGTGGAGCAGCTCGGTAGCTCGCTGGGCTCATAACCCAGAGGTCGCAGGTTCAAATCCTGTCCCCGCTACTAGAAAAAGGACCGCCGCACTGGATTCCAGTGCGGCGGTCCTTTTTTGTGCGCAGCCGTCGTAGGGTGGCGACGTGCGACTCTCGAAGATTCTTTTGGCGATGGCGGTGACTACTTCGCTGGTGGCCACCGCTCTGGCGTTCTCGGCAGGAAGCGCTGCCGCCGGTGGGCGGATCACCGATGCGAAGCGCGTGGTCTTCATCGTTCCAGGGCAGCAGCTCTACAACTCGGGAGAAACGCACCAGGCGACCTACCGCGCCCTCGACGAGGCACTGAGCGCTGCGGGCTACGAGACACATTTCGTCGACGCACCCGGCAAGATGATTGCGGCCGACGCCGAGCTGATTGCCGATTCGATTCGCTCCTACGCTGCCGGCGCTGACTCCGTCGGGGTGATCGCGCACAGTGCGGGTGGACTGAGCTCCCGGTACTACGCGAAGTTCCTCGGTGGCTCCGAAGTAGTGGATTCATTCGTCGCCATCGGTGCTCCGCAGTACGGTAGCCCCGGTGGCTGCGTACAAGGCCCTGCCGACGGTTACGACACCTGCATGTTCTCCGAAGTTCTCACCAAGCTCAATGCCGGTGAGGACACTCCTGGATCTGCCTACTATTCGGTGGTGCAGAGCTCAGGCGAGTGGGCGGACGGTCGGTTGGACGGGGGCCAGTGCCGGGTGTACATCGATGGCGTTGCCGGGGCCGGAACCGGAGCAGACCATCTCACCGAGCTCGAGCATCCAGAGGTCATCTCGGGAGCGATCAGCTCTTTGGGGCGCGACTGTGTCGGTACGTTCGTGGACGAGAACGACGGCGACATCACCTGGCCTGACACGTTGTTCCCGTCATTTCGGTAAAGCTTCAGGTCCGGGTTGTTCGGACGAGTAGACCGGCCACGTGCGCGCTCGCGGCAGTTCTCGCTCCCAAGGCGTCACCCGATTCGATGGCCGCGACTATACGAGCGTGCTCGGTGACGGCGATCCGCCGATTGAGCTCGAGGCTCCACATGTCCGAACGGTAGAGATGTGACTGTCCGTCGAGACGATGTAGGGCTTCACTGAGCGGGTGATTGCATGCAGTCTCACGAATCAAGGTGTGGAACTCGAGGTCCAGAGTCGAATCGCGACGCTGATCCGGCGGGCTCTCGAGAAGTTCGCGTTGCACCTGCACCATCTTGTTCAGCTGTGACACGGTTTCATGCGTGGCATTGGCCGTCGCGTTGAACGCCGCGAGACCGTCGAGTACCTCACGCACCTCGAAGACCGCGCGCAGAGACTCTGCGTCCAGCGAATCGACTTTTGCACCCGCATTTCGGGTGTGGACCGCGATGCCCTCGTAGATCAACTGCTGCACGGCCTCGCGGACCGGCGTTCGACTGACATTGAGCTTGCTCGCCAGCGCGGGAACACTCAGTGGTGTCCCCGGCGCCAGCTCTCCCGAAAAGATCAGTTCGCGAAGCGTCTCGTGCACGGACTCGGTGAGCAAAGCTCGTTCGGTGGTGGTCATCTTGTCCTCACTTCGATCCTGCACGATATCGACGGTACCCGGGAGCGCTATCCGGCGGCGCGCACCCGGTCAGCGCTGCGACTGTCGACGTCGGGCGCCGTCGCGCCTTTCAGTCCGGCCACTTTGGCCGCGATGTTCTCGGCGATCGTGATCGGCGGGTATCCCACCTCGCCCGGTTCGAGAGTCCCTGGCAGTGCTTCGATGACGGCGTCGTAGTTTCCGTCGAAAAAGAATGCGGCAGAGCGACGTCGGATGATCTGACCATCGACGATAGGTGGGTCGACGCGGTGCACTGTCGAGCGCCATCGGTCGTTCGTCCAGCGTGCCATTGCGTCGCCGAGGTTGATCAAGAGTGCGCCGTCGGCAGGTTGGACGTCGTGCCATACGCCATCGGCACTCAGAACTTGAAGGCCCGGAACTTGATCTGCCCACAGGATGGTCAAGATTCCGAAGTCGGTGTGAGCGCCCATTCCCGTCATGTCGCCGGAGATGCGGATCTCGCCCTCAGGCAGTGCGTAGTTGTTCATCTTCATCGCGTCGATCGAATGGTCGAGCATCGAATCGAAGTACTCGGGCGGCAATCCGAGGGCGTCGGTAAAGGCGCACATCAGGATTCGTGCCAAGCCCTGGGCATGACGGAAATACTCTTCGATTGCCGGTCGGAATCCGGGCGCGGCCTCAGGCCAAGTGTTGGCGGCGTAGCTGGACTCGGGTAGGTCGACGCCCGGATAGTCGCTCACCTCTGTGCCCACGACTATTGCTTCGTAGAAATCGTTCATCTGGTTCGCAGCGGCGACGCCCAGGCTCATGCTGAGTGATTCCGACTTCGGTGGCGAGTAGCCACGGTTCTCGGACGAGGGACGGCGATAGTTGTTTTTCACCGTCAGTGGGAGAGCAAAGAAGTCGTCGAGAGCGTCGGCCAGTCCGTCGGTCGCCGATCGTGGAATGCTGTGTCCGACAATCTGTATGAATCCGACCTCCCGGCACGCGCGATCGAGTTGAGCTGCCACTTCCGCACAGGCAGTGCTGTTGGTGGCGTTTGCAGCCGATGCCTCGCCGGTGAGGTACGGGCTGATATCGATCGTAGGGATTTCGAAGGCGGGAATTTCGTGGGTCATTTAAAGTCCTTGCGGCCGGACGTGTGCCACTTACCGACGAGCACACGTGAGAGGAATCCAAAGGCAGAGAAGACGAGGACGCCGAACACCGACGCGATCACGATCGCGGCGATCAGATCCTCGGACTGAAGGCGGCTTCGGTAGACGTCGAGCAGGGTCCCGATCCCGGGTTGTCCTTTGGCGAAGAACATGTCGCCGATGATGGCACCGACGACAACAAGGCCGGAGGCGGTGCGGATGCCGGTGAGAATGGCCGGCATTGCCGCTCGCAGTTCGAGTTTCACCAGTCGATCCCAACGCGAGGCGCGGCCGAGGGTGAAGAGTTCGTGCAGTCCGCGATCGACCGATTGCAACCCGAAGTGTGTGTTGGTGATGATCGGGAAGGCTGCGATGAGAACGCAAACCAGGGTGCGCGCGGTCATGCCGTAGCCGAACCAGAGCCCGATGAGGGGGACGATGGCGAGGATGGGAATGACCTGCAGCACAACGGCATATGGATAGACGATCCGCTCGATCCACTTGGCCTGGCTCATCAGCACGCCGGTTCCGACGCCGACTGCCACCGCGACGACGAAGCCGACCAGCGCAACCTGTGCCGTCACTGCGAGGGCTTCGAGCATGGGAGAGAGGTGTTTCCAGTCGAGTAGCGACTTCGTCAGTACTTGACTCGGCGGCGGAAGGAGAAATCGACGTTCCGGGGAGAGAACGAGGTAGCTGACGATCGACCACGCTGCGACCGCGCCGGCAAGTGAGAGCAGCGGATAGAGCAGGAAGGTGCCGAGCGCTCTCATTCGAGAGGGCCGTCCGGACTGTGCCTGTGCTTGCGCCGTGGTCGCAGAATCAGTACGAACGGCGGTATTGCGTACGGTGGTGCCCTGTTGTACTGCAAGGACTTCGGTCATCGTGAGCTCCCATGGAGGCTGGCCGAGATCTCGGCGACGTGTTCGGTGTATCGGGCGTCGTAGCGCAGTTCCGGGCTACGCGGGTACGGGAAATCGATGTCCACGACCGAATGTATTCGTCCAGGCCTGGCGGTCATGACGACCACCTTGTTTGCGAGGTACACGGCCTCGGATACCGAGTGCGTGATGAACATCGAGGTGAACCCTTTGTCGGTGTAGAGCCTCTGGAGCTCTACCTGCATCTCCAGTCGTGTCATCTCGTCGAGCGCACCAAAAGGTTCGTCGAGCAGCATCACAGCGGGTGCGAGGGTGAGCGCACGCGCCAACGAGACACGCATCTTCATTCCGCCTGACAACGCATTGGGCAGTTGTTTCGCAAAGTCCGCAAGGCCGACTGCGCGGATTGCCTCGTCGGTGCGCAACTTTCGCGCTGCTTTGTCGCCGCCACCGAGTTCAGCCGATAATTCGACGTTGGCCTGCACGGTTCGCCAGGGGAGGAGAGTCGGCTCCTGGAAGATGAAGCCAACTGATTCGGTGTCGAGGGCAACCGCACCACTGGTCGGTCGCTCGAGGCCGGCCGCCATGCGCAACAAAGTCGACTTGCCACAGCCTGAGGGTCCGACCACGGCGACGAAGTCTCCTCGCTCCACGTCCAGATCGATGCCGTCCAGCGCGACAGTGCCGGTATCGAACTTCTTGACGACATCGGAAAAGACCATCTGCATCGGCGCGGTGAGCTTGCGAGCGTCGGCATCCTGCATCGTGTTCGCGAGTTCCATCTGAGCCTCCGGTTCGGTAATGCATGCAAAAGTTCTTCAAGATATAGGAACTATCTTGAATTGCATGTATGTCGCTTAGATTGCTGAATGTAAATGTGAGGTGACATTGCAGGTGAAGCGAGAATCCTGGCGCGCGTTACCTGATGGAAACAACGAGGCGATTGCATGTAATCCACGTGCTGCAGAGTGTGCTCATCGGATCACCCTTCTTGGTTCGCCCACATCCCAATTGTTTTCACGAAGGAGACGCTGTGTATTCAAATCGCAAGGTGCATTCCAATCGCAGAAGTGTGGGAGCGGCGGGCGCGGCACTGGCCATGTGTGCAGCCATCGGATTGACTGCGTGCAGCTCCAGTGAGGCTGAGACGGCGAAAGCCGAATCTCTCGAACCAGCTGCCGAGGCGCAGAACCTTGCGGGTCTCTGTCCGGAAAACGTTGTGGTTCAACTCCAATGGCAGCCACAGTCGGATATGGGAGCGCTCTTCGAGATGCTCGGTCCCGGCTATTCGGTCGACACCGACGACAAGTCCGTCAGTGGGACTCTTGTCGCCGGAGGGAAGGACACCGGAGTCGACCTGACCTTGCGGGCCGGGGGACCGGCAATCGGGTTCCAATCCGTCAGCTCCCAGATGTACGTCGACGATTCCATCACTCTCGGCTTGGTGCACGGGGATCAGGTGATCGCGGCAGCGGCAAGTCAGCCCGTTGTGGCCGTCACGCCATTGCTCAAATACAGCCCGGCAATCCTCATGTGGGACAAAGAGTCTCATCCGGACTGGACGAGTGTTGCCGATATCGGCAAGTCCGACGCGAGTGTCGTCGTTTCCAAGGAGCAACTCTTTCCGCAGTGGCTCGTGGCGAAAGGACTACTGAAGCAGTCTCAGCTCGACACGAGCTACGACGGAGCTCCCTCGCGATTTGTCGGTGACCCGACCATCGCTCAGCAAGGATTCGCGAATTCGGAACCGTACACGTACGAGAAGGAGACGCCGGCGTGGGACAAGCCGGTTTCCTATGACCTGCTGAAAGATTCGGGTTTCGACATCTACGCGTCCAATGTTTCCGTTCGTGCCGACAAGGTCGAGACACTCTCGCCGTGTTTGAGCAAGCTGGTTCCGATCATTCAGCAGGCCACCGCGGACTACATCACTGCGCCGGATACGGCGAATGCTGCCATTGTCGACGTCGTCTCGCAGGACGTGTCGTTCTCTCCCTACACCGAGGGTGAAGCAGCGTTCAGTGCCCAGCTCCTGAAAGAGAAAGGCCTGATCGCGAACGAGGCAGACGGATCCGTCGGCACGTTCGACATGACGCGAGTCGCTCACACCGTCGAAGAACTGAAGCCCATCCTGAACGCCGGGGGTGCGGCGATACCGCAGTCATTGACTGCAGAAGAGATCTACACCGACAAATTCACCGATCGGTCCATCGGAATCCGCTGAAGGAGCTCACAGCAAATGACGTACGACATGACAGAACTCAACCGCGAGACCCGCATGGGTGGCCTGGGCACGGAGACCACCGACCGCGAGGTCCGAAGAATCGATCTCTCGGATTTCGAGAACCGGCGCAGCGAGATCGCCGAGGAGTTGTGGTCGGCAGCGACCGACATCGGATTCTTCCAAATCGTCAATCACGGAATCGATCTGGACCAGGTCCGCGAGGCTTTCGCGGCGGCCGAGCGATTCTTTGCACTGCCCACTGAGGTCAAAGCGCAGTATCCGCTCAAGAAGGGTTTCAACTCCGGCTGGGAGAGCATGACGCAAGTGCGTCCCTCCATCGGAACACCTGATCAGAAAGAGTCCTACCAGGTGACCCGCCCGCATATGGGTGATCTGTGGCCCACTGCAGACGAATTGGGCGGATTCCGCGAAACGATCCTGGACTTCGAAGCCAAGTGCTGGGGCATTGCGATGGACCTGTTGTCGTGCTTCGCCGAGAAGCTGGGATTCGAACGAGACTTCTTCACCAAGGCACATGACCCGTCGGTGGCCACCTACCAGAGCACACTGCGACTACTCCACTACTTCCCCCTTGCCGCCGACGCAGATGTCGAAGGGATGTGGCGTGCCGGAGCACACACCGATTTCGATTGCCTGACATTGCTTTTCCAGCGTGACGGTCAGGGCGGGTTGCAACTGTGCCCGGGCAAGGAGATGGACACCCAGGAATGGACGTCGGTGGTGCCGGCCGAGGAAGCGATCACCTGCAACATCGGCGACATGCTGATGAGATGGAGTGATGACGTCCTGCCGTCGAATTTTCATCGAGTCAAGAGTCCCGGAGTCACCGACTATCGGGGAGCCCGCTACAGCCTCGCGTTCTTCGCTCAGGCGAACCGCGACGTGACCATCGAGGGGCCGGCGGGCAAGTACCCGCCGATCACTGCCGAGGACTACATCGACCAGCGAGTACGCGCGAACTTCGCGCGTTGATCCGTATCCGTTCCGTCACACACTTTCAGGAGAACTGGCGATGACTACCGCGCCCAAGAACATGACCGACGCGATCATCCGGGACGTGACGTTGTACAGCGGCGGGCAATGGCTGACCGGCCGCGACGTCGTCGTCTCGAATGGGGTGGTCGAATCGATCGAGAAGTCGACCGGCACTGCCACACCTGGAAGTGTGGACGGATCGGGGGCGTATCTGATCCCTGGGTTCGTCAACACCCATACGCACCTTCAGCAGTCACTGATGCGTGGGATCGCCGAAGGGACACCGCTTCTCGAATGGCTACTCGCGGTCGCAGAAGAGTCGGTTCAGATCACGCCGGAGCGCGCATACACGGCCACTGTCGCAGCCTCGATGGAGGCATTGCGCAGCGGTACGACGACCCTGGTCGAACACATGTGGCCGCACCCGTCCAGCGAGGTTCACGACGCTGTGATCCGGGCGTTGCACGACACCGGGATTCGTGCGGTGCTGGGACGCGGAACCGCAGACCGGGCGGACAAGACGAGGAAGTGGGGCTTCGATCCGCGGCTCATGCAACCACTCGGAGATGTTCTCGCACATACGGATCAGATGATGCGCGACGTCGGCGGTTCCCGCATTGACGTGGCAGTCGCGGTACCGAACCCGCGTTCGCTGACCCCGGACGGGATGTCGGAAGTGCGTGCGTTCGCGCAGGCTCGCGACCTGACGGTCTCGATTCACCTGCTCGAGACGCAGACCGACAACACGATGTGTACCGAACACGCGGGCATGAACGCGGTCGACTACCTCGATTCCCATGGGTTCTTGTGGGACCGGGTGCTGGCGGTCCACTGCGTCGAACTCGACGACCGTGGTCAGAAGGTGCTGGCGGAGCGCGGCGTCGGAGTGTCGTACAACCCCGTCAGCAACATGCGCCTCGGTAGCGGAATCGCGCCCGTCCCGAGTTTCCTCGACGCGGGGATCGCGGTGGGGTTGGGTGTGGACGGCGCAGCCAGCAACGATACTCAGGACATGCTCGAGACGCTGCGCACCGGCGCCTACGTGCAGCGAGCCGCGCGTGGCCGCGCCGACCTGCTCGGCTTCGAAGCCATGATCGACATCGCATCCGGCGGTGCGAACGCAGCACTCGGTCTGCCGGCCAGGTCTGGCGGGATCTCCGTGGGCGATCCCGCCGACCTCACCATGATTCGGTTCGAACGCGACTTCGGTTGCCTCCCGGTGCGAGATCCGGGCGCGTCCATTCTCACGACGGGCAGTCGTCAGATCGTGGACACGGTGTTGGTTGCGGGCGAGGTCGTGCTCCGCGACGGGCACTCAACTCGCGTCGACGAGGCGGAATTGATCCGGACGCTCAGCGCTTTGTGACTGTGCTCAGTCTTCGCTGATCTCCATCTCGATCAGGACGCGGCGCAACAGCTTTCCGGTGGCGTTGCGGGGAAGCTCGTCGATGAAGACGATCTCGCGGGGAACCTTGTAGCGCGCGAGATTCGACCGGACGTGATCCTTCAGCTCGTCGGAGTTCTGGTCGGCGCCGTGGGCGACGACGATAAACGCTCGCAGGCGGTGCCCGAAGTCGGCGTCCTCGACTCCGATGACTGCCGCTTCCAAGACGTCCTCTCGATCGGCGAGCAGGTTCTCGACTTCGAGCGGGTAGACGTTCTCGCCACCGGAGACGATCATGTCGTCGTCGCGGCCGTCGACGAAGAGGAGGCCGTTGGCGTCGAAGTGTCCGACGTCGCCGGTCGAGAGAAGTCCGTCGATACGTTCCTTGTCACGCCCGTCGGTGTATCCCTCGAAGCTCAGCCCGCTGGCGACGAAGATTCTGCCGATCGTGTGTGGGGTGGTGATCTTCTTGTTGTTCTCGTCGAACAGTTCGACGTGACAGGTCACCGGCGCGCGGCCCGCGGTTCCCGGCGCAATGGTCAGATCCTCGGGAGTCGCGACTGTTGCCACCGCGACCTCGGTGGATCCGTACAGGTTGTAGAGGACGTAGCCGAACGAGGCCGTGACTCGCTTGCACAGATCGGGTGAGAGTGACGAACCTGCCGAGAAGATGATCTTCAGGTTCGACGTGTCGTACTTGGACAGCACGTCGGGACCGAGGTCGATGATGCGAGTGAGCATCGTCGGGACCACGACCAGACTGTCGCACTTGTATTGTGCGACAAGTTTGATCGTGTTCTCCGGGTCGAACTCTCGATGCATGACGACGGTCTGGCCGAGCGCCAACGCGAGAGCGAACTGCGAAACGCCGGTTCCGTGGAAGGCAGGGGCCGCCATCATCATGGTCTGTCCGCGGCGCAACGGCACGCGGTCGAGGAACTGCGCCGACGCGAGAGGGGAGGTGTGGCCACGCGGCGCACCCTTGGGAGTTCCCGTTGTGCCGCTGGTGAGGAGGACGAAGCCACCGTTCTTCTCGGGTGCCGGCACCGACGACGTGGTGCGTCCGGCGATGGCCTCGTCGAGAGTAGCTGCCGTGGAACCGTCCGCGGCCGTGCCCTCTGGCCAGGAACGATAGACGACGACGTCGTCCGGCAAGGCATCGGCGATGTCAGCGAACTCGTCGTCGTAGACGAAGGCGACCACCTTCTCACGCGCTGCGACGTCCACGAGTTGGGGCCGTGCGAAGCCCGTGTTCATGAGAACGAGCTTCGTTCCGTTCTTCGCTGCCGCCAGCATGGTCAGGACCAAGCCTCGATGGTTACGGCACATCGCACCCATGACGGAGTCGGACGTGATGCCGTCGGCCTGCCACGCCCGGACCAACGCGTTGCTCTGACGCTCTAGCTCGGCATAGGTGATGGGTCCGCGCTCGTCGATGATCGCCACCGCGTCGTAGCCGTTCTCGGCGTGTGCATGGACCGGACCGGCAAAGGGTCCGTACTTGTCCACGGCTGCAATGGATTTGAGCCCGCGATCGAGGCGAGGGAACGGGACGAGTCCGGCTCGGAACATGACCCCCGCCGCGCCGATGGTGTCAGTGACCTTGGTGACCAATCCGGGCATACGTGAACCTCTTCCGAGCGTCGTTGTAGGACTGATTACACACTAATGGGCAATCAGGTTTCGGTGGTGAAGTTTCACGATGGCGACCGAGCACTCCGCCCCGCCACCTCGAAAGGTGGCGGGGCGGAGTGTTTCGGGATCGGGTCTGTGCGACCGTCACTTCAGTTCGACCGTCACTTCAGTTCGGCGGACGACTTTCCGAGCAGGCGGCGTGCGACGATCAGCTGCTGGATCTGCTGGGTGCCCTCGAAGATGTCGAGAATCTTCGAGTCGCGGCCCCACTTCTCGAGCAACGGGCGCTGCGAGTAGCCGTAAGTTCCGGCCAACTCGACTGCCTTGAGCGTCACGTCGGTGCCGGTGCGGCCGGCCTTCGCCTTGGACATGGACGCTTCGAGCGAGTTCGGCTTCTTGTTGTCCGCCATCCACGCCGCGCGCAGAGACAGCAGGTACGCGGCCTCCCAGTCGGCTTCCAAACGGATGAACTCGGCTGCAGCTGCATGCTGGTTGTAGACCGGTGTGTCGTAGGAGATCTCGACACCGGCTTCGGTCAGGATGCCGCGCAGTTCTTCGAGAGCCGCGCGTCCGACGCCGACGGCCATGGCTGCAACGAGGGGCCGGGTGTTGTCGAACGTCTGCATGACGCCGGCAAAGCCCTGCTCGACGTTGACCTCCGGGCTGCCGAGGATGTTGTCCGCGGGAATGCGGCAATCCTGGAGCAGGAGTACTGCGGTGTCGGAGGCCTTGATGCCCAGCTTGTGCTCGAGGCGAGCAACGCTCAGGCCCGGTGCGTCACGCGGAACGACGAACGACTTGATGGCCGCTCGGCCCTTCGACTTGTCGACCGACGCCCACACGACGATGTGCGTCGAACGCTCACCGGCGGTGACGAAGATCTTCTCGCCGTTGAGAACCCACTCGTCGCCGTCGAGAACGGCGGTGGTGGTCACTGCGGCGGAGTCGGAACCGAAGCTCGGTTCGGTGATGGCCATCGAGGCCCACACCTTGCCGAAACGTTCGAGCTGTTCGTCGGTGGACACTGCGGCGATCGCGGCGTTGCCGAGCCCCTGGTAGGGGATCGAGAGCATGAGTCCGACGTCGCCCCAAGATGTTTCGAGCGAGTTGAGGAGCGCAGACATGTTGCCGCCGTTGGCGTTGCCACCCTTGGCGCTCGCGTCGGACCGTCCGCCGCTGGCACCGCCGATGTCTCCACCGGAATCGGAGAGGCCTTCGACCATGGCGGCCATGGTGTCGAGCTCGACGGGGTACTCGTGCTCAGCGAGATCGTACTTACGTGAAATGGGTCGGAAGATCTGCGCCGCGACCTGATGTGCCTGGTTCGCTGATGCTTTGAGCTTCTTGGGAAGTTCGAGGTTGATCATCGTGGTTCTCCTGGAAGTTCAGCGGCGTCAGATGAGGACGATGCCCTCGGCAACGCCGATGGCACGGAGGTCGCGGTACCAGCGCTCGACCGGGTGTTCCTTGGTGAACCCGTGTCCACCGAGGAGTTGTACACCGTCGAGGCCGATCTGCATGCCCTTCTCGGAAGCCAGCTTCCGGGCCAGAGCGGATTCGCGAGCGAAGGACAAGCCTTGCTCGGCGCGTGAAGCGCCGCGAAGCGTGACCAGACGCAGTCCGTCGAGTTCGATGCCGATGTTGGCGACCATGAAGGCAACCGCCTGGCGGTGGCTGATCGGCTCGCCGAACGCTTCGCGCTCGTTGACGTACGGAATCACGTAGTCGAGAACTGCCTGGCTGGTGCCGACGGCCATGGACGCCCAACCGAGGCGAGCCAGGCGAATCGCGTCGGCGTATTCGGCCTTACGCTGCTCGGCGTCACCGTCGCCGAGCAGTGCGGACTCCGACACAGCGACGTCGGTGAGGATCAGGCGACCCAGGCCGGCGGCGCGCAGACCCATGCTGGGATCTGCTTCGACGACGAGTCCCTTGGTGTCGGATTCGACGATGAAGAAGGACGGCTTGCCGTCGAGTTCCGCGGCGATGACGAAGAGTTCGGACGTAGCCGCGGCGGGCACCAAGCTCTTGACGCCGTTGAGCTTGTAGCCGCTGGGGGAGCGCACTGCCTTGGTCTGCAGGGCAAACGGATCGAACAGTGCGCGTGGTTCGTTGACCACCACTGCTGCGCCGGGGACCTGCTCGCCGGTGAAGGCCGGAAGGTAGGTCTTCTGCTGCGCGTCGGTGCCCCACTGCGTCAGTGCAACTGCAACACCGCTCGGTGCGAGGATCGGAAGTGCAAGTCCCATGTCTCCGTGCGCAAGTGCCTCGGCAACAAGAGAATTGGTGACTGCGCCGCGATCGGCGGCTGCTCCGTCGAGTTCTTCGGGAACGTTGATCAGCGTGATACCGAGCTCGGCCGCGCGCTTGGAGAGATCGGCGGGGGCCTGAGCTGCGCCGTCGGCGTCGTAGGCCGCGGGACGCAGGATTTCGGCCGCGAACTCACGCACCGTCTCGACGATCATCTTCTGGTCGTCGTCCGGGGTGAGATCGAAGTAGTCGGCGTTCTTGCTCGGGTTGTCGGGCAGGCGCTTGGGTGCACCGTTGCCCGAAACCTTCTGGAATCCTCGAGTGGCGGCACCCAGGGTTTTGAAGCCCGTCTTGGTGCCCTCGTAGGTCACGCGATCGATGGTCTGACGCAGATTGAACTTCTCGGCCAGTTCCGAACCGGTGATCTTGGTAAGCACACGCATGGCTGCGCCCATGGCGTCGCGTTTGATCGGGTTCAGGCCGACGGCGGACGTGTCGCGGGGCGCACCCTTGGCGCCGCCGCGCTGCGCGCCCGATTCGCTGCGCTGAGCGCTCTTGTCGGGGGCAACACTGTCTTGCTTGGTCATGATCACCAGCTGTTTCTCGGTGTTGGGGCGTTGGACGATTTTTATCTTACTCATCAGTAAGGTCTGTTGTCGAGAAACCGCGAAATGATGCGCGTCATAGGCTCGAGGGGTGAGCCGGACAGAGGTGCCAGATCGGATACAGCGATATATGCGCTACGCGCCGTTGGTGGTGGTCCCGTGCCTGTTGATCGCCAGCACGTATCCGGGGGAGTATCGAGTTCCCGTCACCTACTGGATACTGTCGATGCTGTCGGCGCTCGCCTTCGTCGCCGGCCGTCGATGGCCGGTCTTCGCGTCCCTGGCCATCTCGGCGCTCGCCGTTCCGATGTTCGTCGCCGACGCCTGGGGGCTGTCCGAACTTGTTCCGTATCTCGGGGCTGTCGCCGTCGTCGACGTCACGATGCGGGCCGAGCGCAGAGAAATGGTTGCCGTATCGGCAGCAGGATGGTGCGGTTCGGTGCTCGCGGGGATCTGGTTCGAATCTCACGAAGCATTCTTCTCGGTCACCACGGCTGTGAAAGTGCTTGCGTACGTGGGGTTGCCACTGCTGCTCGGACTGTATCTGCGCTCGCAGCGTGAATTGGCCGCGAACAATCTTGCGCAGACCCGCGCTGCGGAGCGCAGTGCGCTCGCCCGCGAACTGCACGACCTGGTTGCACACCACATGGCATCGATCGTCCTGAGAATCGGCGTGGCTCAACATGTCTTGGCGCCCCAGGATGAGGCCGTGCGTGAGGTCCTCGCGGATGTGCGTGCGACGGCGTCGGATGCGTTGGCCGATATCCGTCGGCTTCTGGTCGCACTTCGTGATCCTTCGCTCGGTGAGGTCGCTCTGGTCGAGCCGGATGCCGTCGACGCGGAAATCGGGGCGGCGATAGATCGTGTGCGTGCGGCGGGTTTCGAGGTGCAGTCGGTCTTCGACACGCAGGGGAATGCCGAGTCAGGCGCAGCCGATCTCGATGCGATCGGCAGGCTGACGCTGTTGCGGGTGATTCAGGAATCACTGACCAACGTCATGAAGCATGGCGACAAAAAGGGGCTGGTATCGGTCTCGGTCGGTCGCGATGACAACCGGGTCCATGTCAGGGTTGTCAACGACGTCGAGGGATCGCCCCGGAATGCAGGTCATGGCCTGGTGGGAATGCAGGAGCGCGCGGAGTTGGTCGGCGGCGAGATGACCGCCGGCACGAACAGTGACGGGAAATGGGAAGTGCACGTGAGTATTCCACTGGTTGTCTCGGGCGGTGTCTCGTGATCAGCGTGCTGATCGTCGACGACCAGCGACTGGTGCGCGCCGGTTTGCGGATGCTGTGCGCGGCAGCCGAGGACATGGCCGTTGCCGGTGAGGCGTCGAACGGCGTCGAGGCGGTGGCACTCGCTGCCGAATTGGACCCCGACGTGATTCTGATGGACTTGAGAATGCCCGGGCTGGACGGGATCGGTGCCACGCAGCAGATCGTCAAGGCCGGTCGTCGAGCGCGCATTCTCGTGTTGACCACCTTCGACGACGACGATCATCTGTATCCCGCACTCGCCGCGGGGGCTTCGGGGTTCTTCGTCAAGGACACCGAACCCGCCGAGCTGCTCGGCGCCATTCGGCGGATCGCCGAGGGCGAGATGGTGTTCACTCCGGAACTTCTCCGCCGCGTTGTGGATCGCGCGGTGATCGGTGGTGTCGCAGACACTGCGGTGACAGAGAGGGTTCCGCTGACCGATCGCGAATCGCAGGTCCTCGCACTGGTGGCAGAAGGGAAGAGCAATCAGGAGATCGCGGACACGCTGCATCTGGGTGTGACCACGGTGAAGACGCACGTGGCGAACCTGATGTCGAAGACCGGTTGCGACAATCGGGTTCGCCTCGCTGTGTACTACTTGCAGAACTTTCAGTGACCGGAGTGCGAACCGGGCATCGGTATGTCCATCGGCATGTCCATCTGCATCGGAGCCGCCTTCTGTCCCGGTTCGAGGACGAGGAATTGGCCCATCATCCCTTGGTCCTCGTGCATCAGCAGGTGGCAGTGGAACATGTACGGGAACGTGGGATCGGTGTACTCGGACCACTGCAGTGCGACGCGAACCCTGCTGCCCGGCGGTGTGTAGACGGTGTCCTTGAGTCCGCGCAAGTGCGGCGGGGGAGTGCGACCGTCGACGTCGAGGATCTGGAACTGTACGTCGTGGACATGGAAATTGTGTGGCCAGTTGTCCTTGTTGGTGATCGTCCACACCTCGGTCGCGCCGACCTCGGCCTCGAAGTCGATGCGGTTCATGTCCATTCGTTGCCCGTTGATCATGTACCACTGCAGATCGAAGGTTCGGGAAACGCTAGCCTTCGACGGATCGAGACGCGGTAGTACGGCCAACTGCGCCGGGAGAGTCGACCGTGACGTGCGGCTGGCAACCCCCCGCAGTTCGATGATGTCGAAGCGGTCGTTCATGCCGAAGTTCTCGGCGTCGGAGGAACTCACGCCACCGCCGTCCTCGATCGGGAACGACACCAGTGTGGTCGTCGCACCGGGGTCGACGCGAACCACGATCTCGGCTCGTTCACCGGGGCTGAGCTGAATCCGCTTGATCGCAATCGGTGATTCGAGCAGTCCGCCGTCGGTGGCAATCAGATCGAACGTGCGGTCGTCGGGGAACCCCAGGTTGTAGAGACGGCCGGAAGAGCCGTTCAGGATGCGCAACCGGACGACCCCGGTGGTGACGTCGAGGTAGGCGTCGGAGATGCCGTTGGTGACGATCGTGTCGCCGAGCAGGCCGATGTCGGTCGGATCTGATTCGTCGAAGCTGCCGTCGGCGAGGAATCGACGATCCTGGATTATCAGCGGAACATCGTCGACACCATAGGTTTTGGGGATGTCCAGCGCCCGCGTGTCGGCATCGTCGATCAGGAACAGTCCGGCGAGACCGCGCTGCACGTGCCGTTCGGTGGATCCGTGCGGGTGTGGGTGATACCACAGCGTCGACGCCGGCTGGCCGATCGTCCACGCCGGTTCCCAGCGTCCGCCGGCTTCGATGGTCTGGTGCGGGCCACCGTCGTATCTTGCGGGCAGATGCATGCCGTGCCAATGGACGGTCGTGGCCTCTGCCAGTGTGTTCTCGATCGTGAATGCGACAGACTCTCCGCGTTCGGCGCGGACGGTGGGCCCCAGAATGGATCCGTTGAAACCCCAAGTGTCGGTGAGTTTTCCCGCGACGATCTCGGTGGTCCCGGCACCGGCACGAAGTGTGAAGTGGCGAACACCTGCGTCGTCGACGGTGGATTCGGCAAGCGGCGGAATCGGTAGCGGACGCGAAGTTCCGGCCACCGCCAACGTGGCGCTCTTCGCTGCCGGGTCGGCGCCGCAGCCCACCGCGAGCCCGAGGGGCGCTGCGGCCAGACCGAACAGAATCGTGCGCCTGGAAATCCGGTTCATCGTTCTCCTGGAAGTAGTGCGTGATCAACTACTTCCAGTCAACGGGCCGAGATGTCGTGCCGAATCCTGCCGACGGGCCTGTCGGAACTCCTCCCTCGGACCCTTGCGGCGGGTGGGATGTTCTGGTATCCGGGCGGTTACCGCAGGCGGGCCAGAACGTCTTCGTGCAGCAGTCCGTTGGTGGCGACCGCGCTGCCGCCGTGCGGACCTGCGCCGCCGTCCAGATCGGTGAACGCGCCGCCGGCCTCACGGACCAATACGTCGAGCGCTGCCAGATCCCACAGGGAAACCTCGGGTTCGGCAGCAATGTCGACGGCGCCTTCGGCCACTAGGCAGTAGGAGAAGAAGTCCCCGTAACCGCGCACGCGCCATACGTGGTCGGTGAGTTCGACGAACTGATCGCGAATTCCGCGGTCCTTCCACCCCGAGAGGCTCGAGAAGCTCAGGCTCGCTGACTCGCTGCGATCGACGGCGGATACCTGGATCGCCCGCGCATCACTGTCCCCGAAGGACGTATGTGCGCCCAAACCTGTTGCAGCCCACCATCGCCGATTCAGGGCGGGTGCGCTCACGACGCCGATAACGGGGACGCCGTCCTCGAGCAAGCTGATCAGCGTGGCCCACACCGGTACGTTGCGGACGAAGTTCTTGGTCCCGTCGATGGGGTCGACCACCCACTGCCTGCCCTCGAAGACTGCGTCGCCGCCGAATTCTTCGCCCAGTACGGAATCCTCCGGTCGGTGCTCACCGAGTGTCGCGCGCACTGCACGCTCGACAGCGAGGTCGGCGTCCGAGACAGGGGTGAGGTCCGGCTTGTCGTCGACTCGAAGATCGAGCGCACCGAAGCGGGCGCGAGTGATCGCGTCAGCCTCGTCGGCGATACGGAGGGCGAGTGCGAGGTCGGATGCGCGATCGGTCACGGGTACACAACCTACCGGCTCAAACGGGGAGGACTTCGTTCAGCTTTCCGGTGGCGACGTCGAAGACGAATCCGCGTAGGGAGGTCGTCGCGGTGACGAACGGACTGTTCTCGATGCGCTTCAACGACTGACGGACGTCCTCGTCGATGTCGGGGAACGATTCGGCAGCCCAGTTGGGTTTGATGCCGATCTCGTCCTGGATGGATCGCTTGAAGTCGTCGTCGGTGAACGTCAGCATTCCGCAGTCGGTGTGGTGGATGAGGATGATCTCGGTAGTTCCCAGCAGACGCTGGCTGATGGCGAGGGATCGGATCTCGTCGTCGGTGACGACTCCACCCGCATTGCGGATGACGTGCGATTCACCTTCCTGGATCCCCAGCACCCGATAGACGTCGATGCGGGCGTCCATGCAGGCGAGAACGGCAACGTGCTTGCTGGGTGGGAGGGGGAGCGGACCGGTGAACTGCTCGGCGTAGGCGGCGTTGTTCTGCAGGTATTCGTCGGTGACAGTCATCACTCCAGTAGGTTCCCTCGGACCCTGGTTGGCAAGGCTTCCAGTCGCGGTGATCCCAATAGGTGACGCACGGGGGAGCGGACAGGGTGACGCACAGCAGAGCCCAGGTCGGCACCCGGTAGCCTTGAGAACCGTGCATCCCGACGTAATTGCAGACCTGAACGCCCTCGACACCACCCTTCGCACCTGCGAATCGGTTGTGGACGTCGAGGAGCTGCGCCGACGCATCGACGAGCTCGAGCACCAGGCGGCCGACCCCGGTCTGTGGAACGACCAGGAACACGCCCAGCAGGTCACCAGCCAGCTCTCCCACGCCCAGGCGGAGCTTCGCCGCATCGTTGCACTGCGCGAGCGGCTCGACGAGATGCCGATCCTCTACGAACTGGCAGAAGACGAAGGCCCCGACGCGGTGGCCGATGCCGACGCCGAGCGGGCGAGCCTGCGTGACGACATCGCGGCGATGGAAGTCAAGACCATGCTGTCGGGCGAGTACGACGAGCGCGACGCACTCATCAACATCCGCTCCGGCGCCGGCGGTATCGACGCCGCAGACTGGGCCGAGATGCTGATGCGTATGTACATCCGCTGGGCAGAGAAGCACGACTACGGCGTCGAGGTCTACGACACGTCGTACGCCGAAGAAGCCGGACTCAAGAGCGCGACGTTCGCGATCAAGGGCCCGTACACCTACGGAACGCTGTCCGTCGAGATGGGCACCCACCGGCTCGTCCGAATCAGCCCGTTCGACAACCAGGGGCGTCGCCAGACGTCGTTCGCCGAGGTCGAGGTCCTGCCGGTCGTCGAGACGACCGACCACATCGAGATCAACGAGAACGACATCCGCGTCGACGTCTACCGCTCGTCCGGTCCGGGTGGTCAGTCCGTGAACACCACTGACTCCGCCGTTCGACTCACACACATCCCGACGGGAATCGTCGTCACCTGTCAGAACGAGAAGTCGCAGCTCCAGAACAAGGTGTCGGCGATGCGCGTCCTGCAGGCCAAGCTGCTCGCGGTCAAGCGTCAGGAAGAGCGCGCCGAGATGGATGCGCTCAAGGGCGACAGCGGCAGCTCGTGGGGCAACCAGATGCGTTCCTACGTTCTGCATCCGTACCAGATGGTCAAGGACCTGCGTACCGAGTACGAGGTCAACAACCCGTCGGCAGTGCTCGACGGCGACATCGACGGGTTCCTCGAGGCCGGCATCCGCTGGCGCATGAGCGAGAACCAGTCCGCATAGCGTTCGGATACCGAAAGGCACGATGACTTTACTTCGACCTGGGCAGAACCTGCTCGATTGGCTTCAAACCACCGGTTTGTCCGTCCTCATGACCGTGCTCGGCGCGATGATTCTCGCCCGGTTGGTCAGTTGGGGCGGCAACAAGGTCACCGACCAGATCGACTCCAACTATCAGTTGGGCGATGCGCTGGTTCGCTCCGAGGCGACCAAGCATCGCCACTCGGTCGCGCAGGTCATCACCTGGGTGGTCATCACGTTCATCTACGTGATCGCGACGCTGAAGGTTCTCGACCAACTGAACTTGCCGATCGGAAGTCTGGTGGCGCCGGCGACTGTGCTCGGTGCGGCGCTCGGTTTCGGTGCACAGCGCGTCGTGCAGGACATTCTTGCCGGTTTCTTCATCATCACCGAACGCCAGTACGGCTTCGGTGACACCGTCCGGCTTGCGATCACCGGCTCCTCCGACGACGCCGAAGGTGTCATCGAGGACGTGACCCTGCGCGTGACGCGGATGAGAAACTCCGACGGCGAGGTCATCACCGTTCCCAACGGCCAGATCGTGAAAGCGACCAACCTGTCCAAGGACTGGGCACGCGCCGTCATCGACGTTCCGGTTCCGGCGACTGCCGACCTCACCCGGGTCAACGAGGTACTTCGTCAGGTCGGAGTCGACGCGATGGCTGACCGTGGACTCAAGAAACTGCTGCTCGACGAGCCCACTGTCATGGGCGTCGAAAGCCTCGAGGTCGATCAGGTCAACGTGCGGATGGTTGCGCGCACGCTGCCTGGCAAACAATTCCAGGTCGGGCGAGCACTTCGTGTCCGCGTCGCCGCAGCACTGCGACGTCAGGGGATCACGGTGTCACCGGATCTGCACACCGCACGGACCGAGGAGGCGAGCGAATGACCGATCAGGAACCGCGCCGCGGACTCGACCGCCTGATTCACCTGGACTGGCTTCCGTCACGGATCTTCGGTGGCCGGATGCGCACCTCGACGTTCATTCTCGTGGTCGCCTGGATCCTCACGTATCTGCTGCACACGTACCTCAATCCGGAAGAAACGGCAGCAAACCCGCCGCCGAGCGTCGACACGTCGCAGACCGAGCCGTACGTCGCGCCTTCGGTCAAACAACCGTCGACGACGACCCCCGTGCCGTCCTCGACCGAGCAGACGACCACCTCCGAGGCTCCGTCCTCGGAATCGAGTACGGGCAGCTCCGGTTCTCCGACGCCGACTTCTGGTCCAGCGCCTGCTCCGGGAAACGCCGAACAGTCTGCGACCACAGTGCCGACGACTCCTGCGACGACGACCGTCCCGCAACCTGGCGCGGCAATGCAGGCACCGACGTCGGTGCCACAGTCACCTGCGACCACCGGTACCGGATAAGGACGAGGGTGCTCGCGCGTGGCGCCAAGGTCACCGTTAGATAACGGCTAGACTGGCTAGTTGTGATCAGCATGAAGAATGTGTCGAAGTCCTACAAGGCCTCCACCAGGCCGGCGCTCGACAAAGTCAGCGTGGAGGTGGAGAAGGGGGAGTTCGTCTTCCTCATCGGCCCCTCCGGCTCCGGCAAGTCGACGTTCATGCGGTTGCTGCTCAAGATGGAGTCGCCCACGTCCGGTGACATCGAGGTCGCGGATTTCCACGTCAACAAGTTGGCGGCCCGCCGCGTGCCGAAGCTTCGCCAGAGCATGGGTTGTGTTTTCCAGGACTTCCGCCTGCTTCAGCAGAAGACGGTGTCCGAGAACGTCGCCTTTGCGTTGGAAGTCATCGGCAAACCCCGCAACGTCATCGCGCGCACTGTGCCCGAGGTTCTCGACATGGTCGGTCTGGCCGGCAAAGCCGATCGACTGCCCACCGAACTCTCCGGCGGTGAGCAGCAGCGCGTCGCCATCGCCCGCGCATTCGTGAACCGCCCGCTCGTGCTGCTCGCCGACGAGCCCACCGGCAACCTGGACCCCGAAACGAGCCAGGACATCATGCTGCTGCTCGAGCGGATCAACCGCACAGGCACCACCGTCGTCATGGCGACCCACGATCACCACATCGTCGACTCCATGCGTCGACGCGTCATCGAACTCGATCTCGGCAAGGTGACCAGAGACGAAGCGCGGGGTGTGTACGGCGTCGGCAGGTAGCGCCGACTACGACCACACGTCCCGTACGCCCACCGGTTGTCGTGAAACAACCGGCCTCTCGAAAAGGAATCGGATTCCCCGATGCGCGCCAGCTTTATTTTCAGCGAAGTACTGACCGGCCTACGCCGCAACATCACGATGACCATCGCCATGATCTTGACGACGGCGATCTCCCTCGGTCTCTTCGGCGGTGGTCTGCTGGTCGTGCAGATGGCAGGCAAGACCCAGCAGATCTTCCTCGAACGCGTCGAGGTGCAGATCTTCCTGACCGACGACATCTCTTCGGCTGATCCCGGTTGCGAGCAGGAGATCTGCAGTTCGTTGCGCAAGGAACTCGAGCAGACTCCGTCCGTCGTCGCGGTTCAGTACCTCAACCGCGAAGACGCCGTGAAGGACGCCACCGAGCGCGTGTTCAAGGACCAGCCCGAGCTGGCAGCGCTGGTGAGCCCGGACAGCTTCCCGGCGTCGTTCAAGGTCAAGCTCAGTGACCCGGAGCGGTTCGGCGTCATCAACGACACCTTCGGTTCGAGGCCCGGCGTCGAGAGTGTGCTCAATCAGCGCGAGTTGGTGGACCGACTGTTCAGTGTGCTCGGTGGAGTGCGCAACGCAGCGTTCGCGATCGCGATCGTCCAGGCGATCGCGGCCATCCTGCTGATCGCCAACATGGTCCAGATCGCCGCGTTCACGCGTCGTACCGAGGTCAACATCATGCGGTTGGTCGGCGCGACGCGGTGGTACACCCAGCTTCCGTTCCTCCTCGAAGCCGTCGTGGCGGCCTTGATCGGTGCGGTGCTCGCCATTGCCGGACTGTTCACGGCGAAGAACGTCTTCATCGACGGGGTCCTGTCCGATGTCTACGAAGCCAATATCGTGGCGCGGATCTCCAACAGTGACGTGCTGTTCGTCTCGCCGATCCTCGTACTTGCCGGCGTCGGAATGGCCGCGGTGACGGCGTACGTGACACTGCGTCTGTACGTCCGCGAATAATCGGTTTGCACGAGCTTCTATGCTGGAACAGCAAGAACCATTCGACAGCAAGACAGCGGACTGAGAGGCCCGGACAGTGAAGGAAAAGGGCCGCAAGGTCATTGCGACCAATCGCAAAGCACGCCACAACTACACGATCATCGACACCTACGAGGCCGGTATCGCGCTCGTCGGGACCGAGGTCAAGAGTCTGCGTGAAGGCAAGGCGTCGCTCGTTGATGCGTTCGCCACCGTGGACAACGGCGAAGTGTGGTTGCGCTCGTTGCACATTCCGGAGTACACGCAAGGCACGTGGAACAACCACTCACCGCGTCGCACCCGAAAGCTCCTGCTGCACAAGCGTGAGATCGAGCACCTCGTCGGCAAGACCCGCGAGGGAAACCAGACACTGGTTCCGCTGTCGATGTACTTCAACGACGGCAAGGTCAAGGTCGAACTCGCGCTGGCAAAGGGTAAGCAGGACTACGACAAGCGCCAGGACATGGCCAAGCGGACCGCCGAGCGCGAGGTGACTCGCGAGCTCGGTCGTCGTATCAAGGGCATGCGCTGACCTCCATCCTGCTTGCCCTCGTGGCGGCAGTTGCCTACGGAGTCAGCGACTTCGTCGGGGGAGTTGCATCACGACGAGTTGCCGCACTGCGTGTGGTGATCGTCTCGTATCCGCTCTCGCTCGTCATCGTTCTGATCGCAGCACCTTTCGTTTCCGGGACGCTGACGCTGAACGGTTTGATCTGGGGCGCGATCGCGGGCGTCACGAGTGGTCTGGCGGTGTGGTGGTTCTATCTCGCGCTGGCAACTGGCCCAATGTCGGTGGTCTCGCCGCTGACAGCTGTTCTGGTGGCGGGTATTCCGGTCCTCGTCGGATTCGCTTTCGGTGAGCGGCCGGGGTTGATCGCGTACCTGGGTATTGCCGTCGCGCTGGTCGCCGTCGTCCTGGTCAGCCGCGAGTCGCCTGACGACACCGCGGGTGAGGTTGCCGGCGGAATCACTCTCCGCTTCACCAGGCAAGTGGCGCTTCTGACCGTCGGAAGCGGCGGCGCATTTGCTCTCTCGTTCATCGCACTTCACCAGATCGGCGAGGGCAGCGGGCTTTGGGCGTTGGCCGTATCTCGCGGCGCCGCGACCGTCGTGGTGTGGTTGGTCGCGCTGGCGGCCGGTCACTTCGTTCTCCCACGAGGCGAGCCACTCAAACTCGCGGTGTACGTCAGCGTCCTCGACGTCGTCGCGAACGGGACGATGATCTACGCCTTCCAAGGCGGAATGCTCTCACTGGTCAGCGTGATCGGTTCGCTGTATCCGGCTGCGACGGTTCTGCTCGCCATGGTGATGCTGGGCGAGCGAGTAAGCCGCGTGCAACAAGCAGGAATGCTGTTGGCGCTGGCGGCAGTCGGCATGATTGCCGTCGCGGGTGCCTAGATTTTTTCGAGTTCCAGCGTTTTCAGTCCTAGTGTTTCAGCTGCGTCTGTCGGCCGGCGCTGCGCGTAGGTGAACACGCTCGCCCTGTTTCCCGAAGAGACTGATCGCCTCCGCTGGCCGGCCGTCGGCAGCGCTGATGCGGTGCGGAATGTGGGTGTCGAACTCGGCGGCCTCACCTGCCCCCATGATGAAATCTCGGTCGCCGAGTTGGAGTCGGATGCGCCCGGACAGAACGTAGACCCACTCGTAGCCCTCGTGGGATCCCGGTTCGCGATCGTCGTCGGTGGGGGAGATGATCATCTTGTAGGCCTGGAGGTTGCCGGGCTGACTGGTCAGCGGAATGACCGTCATACATCCGACCGTTCGCGGTTCTTCTCGAACGCGGGGGTCCTTGATCTTGCTGTTCACCAGGTCGTCCAACGGGACGCCGTGTGCCTTGGCGATCGGCAGCAGCAACTCCAAGTTGGCTCGGCGAGTACCGGATTCGAGTCTCGAGAGTGTGCTTACGCTGATGTCGGTGGTCTCCGACAGGTCGGCCAGGGTCATGTCGGACTGCTGGCGCAACGCACGTAGGCGAGGGCCGATGCCGGCTAGAACGGCTTCGAACGATGTTTCGGTCATGGATCTATTTTGCCAAAGCGGCAACAGTGTTTGTCAAGAACGCGGTCTCTTGTCATTCTGGATTCATGACGCAGAACTCATTCGACGTAGCAGTAATCGGAGCCGGCGCGGCAGGGCTGAACGCCGCACTCATCCTTGGTCAGGCACGCAGGTCCGTGATCGTCTTCGACAACGGATCACCACGGAACGCGGCCGCCGATCACATGAACGGATTCCTCTCCCGCGACGGCATGAACCCCGCCGAATTGTTGACCATCGGCCGAGGTGAGGTCCGCAAATTCGGCGGCGAGTTCCATGACGGCACCGTTGTCTCCGTGACACGGGACGGCGAGAAGTTCTCGGTAGAACTGGCTGACGGCAGCAAGATTCAGGTGCGCAAGGTCCTCGTTGCAACGGGTCTGACGGACCGCCTGCCGGACGAACTCGAAGTCTTCGGCGAGCGTTGGGGCCGCGACGTGTTGCACTGCCCGTACTGCCACGGGTACAGCGTGCGCGATCAGCCGCTTGGCGTGATCGCCAAGAGCGCGGAATTTGCGATGCACCAGGCCCTCATGGTTCGCCAGTGGTCCGACGACGTAGTTCTCTTCCTCCATCGAATCACCGAACTGAGTTCCGAAGATCGGGAAAAGCTTGCAGCTCGCGATATTTCGATCGTCGAGGGTGAGGTCGCTGGTCCCGTCGTCGAGGATGATCGGTTGGTGGGCGTGCGGTTGGCAGACGGCACTGTGGTCGCGCGTTCGGCGGTCTTTGTCGGTGGCGCTCTCACGATGGACCCCAACGATGCGATCTTGCGCGCATTCGGCGCGCAGCGCGCTGAGACGATGATGGGCGATTTCGTCACAGTCGACATGATGGGGGCGACGAGCGTGCCCGGCGTGTTCGCTGCGGGCAACGTCGTCGACCCGGGTGCCCAGGTCATCATGGCCGCAGCCGCCGGGGCGAAGGCTGGAGCGGGGATCAACATGATGTTGACCAACGACGACCTCGAGGTTGCACTGGCGCTTCGCAGTTGAATTGTGCGTAGCGTGGGGTGATGGACGCAGTGAGAGTGTTGATCACGGGTGCGACCGGATACATCGGCGGACGTCTTGCCCCTCGTCTGGTCGAAGAGGGCCATCTAGTTCGAGTTGTGGTGCGCAGCCCGGAGAAACTACGCGATGTTCCCTGGCATGATTCCGTGGAGATCAAGCGTGGGGATCTGACCGACAGTGCCTCCCTCTCAGGTGTTTTCGACGATATCGACGTGGTCTACTACCTCGTTCACGCCATGGGCGGTGGAGGGTCGTTCTCGGATATCGACAAGCGAAGCGCGGAGAACGTCGCCGCCGCTGCCCGCGATGCGGGGGTGCGCCGGATCGTGTACCTGGGCGGGCTTCATCCGTCCGACCGAGAGTTGTCGACTCACTTGCAGTCTCGGCTCGAAGTCGGTCGGATCCTCCTCGACTCCGAGGTTCCGACCGTTGTATTTCAAGCTGGGGTGGTGATCGGATCGGGTTCGGCGTCCTTCGAAATGGTGCGCCACTTGACCAATCGGCTTCCGGTGATGACCACACCCAAGTGGGTGCACAACAACATTCAGCCGATCGCGGTGCGTGACGTACTCCACTATTTGATCGCAGCCGCGGCGACAACGCCGGAGGTCAACCGCGCCTTCGACATCGGTGGGCCAGATGTCATGCAGTACGGCGAGATGATGAACACCTACGCCGACGTCGCAGGATTGGTACGCCGACGCATCCTCGTCTTGCCCGTCCTCACCCCGCGTCTGGCAGGTCACTGGGTGGGATTGGTCACGCCGATCCCGCGGGGCTTGGCGATGCCACTGATCGAATCACTGCAGAACGACGCGGTGATGCACGACCACGACATCGACGACTTCATCCCGCCTCCGGCCGGTGGCCTCACACCGTACCGGGAAGCTGTGCGTTTGGCGCTTCGCAAGATCGAGACCGGTGAGGTGGAGACGGCGTGGTCCGGTGCGACGATCGCGGGAGCGCCGTCCGATCCTCTTCCGTCCGACCCGGACTGGGCAGGGGAGGCAGTTTACGTAGACCACCGCGAACGTGACTGTGCTGCGGATCCGAAAACCCTCTGGTCGGTCGTCGAGTCGATCGGCGGCGAGAATGGTTGGTATTCATTCCCTTTGGCGTGGGCCATCCGGGGGTGGATGGACCGCGCGGTCGGCGGGGTCGGACTGCGCCGGGGTAGGCGGGATCCACGTCGGCTCAACACCGGTGAAGCCCTGGACTTCTGGCGGGTCGAAGAAATCGATCGAGGCAAGTTGCTCCGATTGCGCGCCGAGATGAAGGTCCCGGGCGGAGCATGGTTGGAGTTGCGAGTGTCGGAAGGTCCGGCGGGTGCGGATGGACGGCCGGTGGGTTCGCATCTCGATCAGCGTGCGGTCTTCTTCCCTCGCGGGCTCGCCGGCCGGGCGTACTGGTACTCGATCCTGCCTTTCCACGGAGTGGTCTTCCAGGGGATGATCACCAACATCACCGGTGCTGCAGAGCGTGAGACCGCAGCAATCAGGGAATCAGCTGCGGCGCAGGACACGGAAAGTGCCGCCGATTAATTGGTATGACTTCCGAACTTCGGCGCGTTATAGTGAATAGCCCCACGAAAGACGCGGGGCACACACGGGGCTGAACGGTTTCGACTGCGTGTGTTGAGTTAGGGGAAGCGTGTCGGTGCAGGCAAGAGACCACCGTAAGCGTCGCTGCAAACCTATAAGCGCCGATTCCAATCAGCGCGACTACGCTCTCGCTGCCTAAGTAGCGAAGCGTGTCTGTCAGCCCGGGGTTGCCCTCGACCCGGTTCCTGGCATCAGCTAGAGGGCTTTACTGTTCGGCTCGGTCACGGAGTCGAATGGGACACCAAACAGTGACTGGGATCGTCATCCTGGCTTGTTCGCGAGACTGGGAGATCCAAGTAGAGACTTAGCGAACTGCACACGGAGAAGCCCTAGCGATTCAACGTAGGACCCGGGTTCAATTCCCGGCAGCTCCACAACAGGTCGGGCCGGAGAGCACACGCTCTCCGGCCCGACCTTTTTGCGGTCTTGCTGCGGCACTCTGCTGAGCGCCCGGGTCTTCTTGCGATCAGGAGCCGAAGAATCCCAGGTCGACCGAGCCGACGAAGCCGGGAGCTTCCTTGGCCAGCGGCTTTCCGTCCAGATCGGCAGGCAATGCAACGCCCAGGCTTTGGAGGATGGTCGGCGTGATGTCGGCGATCGTGTACGCGTCGGTGGTCTTGCCGGCCGCGTATCCCGCACCGCGTGCAATGACGAATGTCGTTGCTTCCGCCGGCGTCTGGCCACCGTGCCCTCCAGCAGGCTTGTGGCCGTGATCCGCAGTGACCAGAACCGTCCACTTCTCACCGGTCTTCGCTGCGCGTTGATCAACGGCATCGACAATCTTGCCCACCTGAGCGTCGACCGAGGCAATGGACTCTTCGTACGCAGCGCCGTTGGTGCCGCCGCTGTGCCCCGCGCCGTCCACCTGATCGAGTTGGGTGAAGATCAGGTCAGGTCCCTTGTCGGTGATGTCGCGGGCGACGGCGTCAGCGGTCGCAGCATCGGTGGCCGCTCCGGAACCTGCATCGGCAGTGGTGACGACAACGTCGGCTTTCGGCGTGCCGCTGGATGCGATGTTGTCGATGCCGCCCCAGGTGGAGATCGACTCGGTGAGCAGAGAGGGCTGTGCAGTTTCCAACCGTGTGAACACGCTCGGGTACAGGTCGAAGCGGGCGCCTGCGTACGTGTTGTCCTTGACACCGTGCTTGGTGTCCCAGACTCCGGTCAGGATGGTCGACCACGACGGTCCGGAGATGGTGGTGTGGCCGAGGATGGAAGATTCTCCGCTGGTTCCTTCGGCGATCAGCTTCTGGAGACGGGGAGCGTCGGCGGTCTTGATGTGGCTGAGCATGGTGCCGTCGAGGCCGATGACAACTGTCTTCTCGGCGGCCGACGGATTGAGGTCGGACGATCCGGGAATTGCTGCAGCAGTTGCAGTTCCGGCAGTAACAGCGCCGGCGAGGAGGAGTGTGATAGCGGCTGAGGTGCGTGCGATTTTCTTGGTCACGCTAAAGATATTGCGATAGGACTAGACCAATTGCACTACCTGAATGCGAGGGTTGTCCGATTGTTCACGACGGATTCAGATTGGACTAGACCAATGTTTGCTCACGCGGCCCAGCCGTCGAGGATGGCGCTGACCGCGTGATCGAGGTGGAGGGGCTCCCCGCTCCACGCCGGCACGATCGCGTCGTCGGGTACCTCTCCGCGCAATAGGTCATCGGCGAACCCCTCTGTTGGCGGTGCTGTGTCGATGACGTCTCCATTGGTGTAGTGGAACTCGAACTTCTGCTCGCCGAGTGCAGAGATCGTGAACCTGCCGTCGTGCAGCGCGCGGTGGCAGGTACCGCAAAGCATGATCAAATTGTCCAAGTCCGTATTGCCGCCGCGTCCCCAGAATTTCACGTGATGTGCGTGCAGGAAGCGGGTCCGTCCGCATCCTGGTATGCGGCAGCATCCGTCGCGGTAGTTCAATGCCAACATTTGTTTAGCGCTGACGACGCGAGTCCGCCGACCCAGATTCAGAACGCATCCTTCCTTGGTCGTTCCCAGGCGAAGCTTGGCGTTGCAGAGCACTTCCTCAGCGGCATTTTGAGGCAATGCGGGTCCGCTCGGCACTCGGACGGTGTTCGCTTCGTGGAAGAACACAACTTCGTTCGCGGCGGCCTTGGGCGTGCGGTCCGTGACTGCGGCGGTGGCGAGCTCTGCCATCGCGACGAGACCTGGCCCGATATTTCCGACCGGGTTCTTTGCGCCCTTCTCGTCGACGGGGCGGATGGCGGCGATTCGGGTGCGTTCGCCTTCCGCCACACCTAACGCTGCGAGGATTCGGGCGCCGTCCTGCGCAGGCAGGCGTCCTTTGATGACAAATTCGCCCGTATCCGGGTCCCAATGCCAGCGGACCTGAAGATGTTCGACCGCTTTGGTTTTGCCGGATTCGTTGTCGGTTGCTTTACGCAGACCTGCGGCGAGACGATCGATCTGGGCTGCGGGCGCCTCACATCCGAACCGAACCATCTGCTTTTCGTTGGAGGGCGTGGTGACCCGGGTGAGGGCGCGAACCTTCGAGTAGGACAGGCGGCCTTGCTCGAAGGCCTTCCGCATCTCGGGCAAAGGTCGGAGCGCTTTGGCGACGCGAACGTATTCACGGCCGGTGTGCAGGCTCATTCCGCACTTCCACGACAACCAGTGGGCGCACGAGTGAAGTCCCGGACCGGTCCATCCGCGGTCTTCGTCGAATTTCGACAGGAGGGTAAGGAATCGAGCCGTGGCCGCGGCGATCTGGCCGGCGAGGGCGCAGATTTCCGGGCCGAGCTGATCCACGTCGTCTCGGGCGGAACCCTGCGTTTCTTCATCGATCAGTGGTGCGTTCTCGATTAATGCTGCGTTCATGGTTGCCCCCCGGCTCGCGTCCGACATCGTTTCGAATGTACGTTCGATGATAGATGTGGGTGCCGACACCTTCACGGATACGGGGTGAAAGCGTCCCCGCGGGGACGTCTAACTGCTTCCGATCGAGTACTCGGCGTAGGTGCCGACATCCTTGAAGCCGAGGTTTCGATAGAGCTGTGCGCCGTCGCTGGACGCCTGAAGTACTGCTGTTCGGGCACCTCGCTCGCGGGCGATGTCGAGTCCGGCAAGGGTGACCGCCGAGCCGAATCCGCGTCGGCGAGCCGTTTCGAGTGTGACGACGCCATACAGGCCGGCGACGCCGGCGGCAAAGTGGACCTCGGCTCCGGCGACAGGCTGGGAGTTCGCGTACGCCACGACAAACGAACTCCGCGAACGCTCATCGAGGGCGGCATCAGCGGTGTCTTCGAAGAATCCAATTACTGCGGCCGAGGGCGGCGACCAGTTGGCGGCCATCACGGCGGCGTAGTCGGCGAGCTGGGTACGAGTAGTCACCCGATGAACGGAGAGTTCTGGGACAGGCGTCGGATGAGGGACGACGTCAAGGTCCGCCGTCATCGCTCGTTCTTCCTCGGAGCGCACGCAGCCGAGGGTGGACAGGCGAGCCCCGAGGTCAGAGGGATTATCGCGGGGTCCGGTCCACCAGGAGAACGGACGTCCGGTTGCCCGAATCGAGGCGAGGATGTCGATCAGTCGCCGATCTTCGGGCCCGTCGGCAGGTACGGCGAAGCGAGCACCAGCGATGATGTTGAAAGTGTCGTCGGCGAGGCCGCTGTCTGCGACGACAACGTCCGCAGTGACCGTGACCGATGCAGTCGGCAAGTGTTCATGCAGGTGGCAGGCATGGGAAACCAAGTTGGCGTCCATGGCGTCGAGGACGTCACCGACGAGTGCTTCACGATTCACAAAAGAAATTCTACGAACCCCATCCAAATGGTTTTCGGCTCCGAATGCCATGCATGACGCCCAACCGACGGCAACAGCAGGACGGTGACCAGCACCTGGTGGTGCTCGTGCTGCCTGGAGGAAAGGTCTCGAGCCATCGCCCGGCTCGCGCCTGGCATCTGTCCAACCTTCGGATGCGCCCGTTCACCGCTCAGCTTCGCCGCTCCGGTGTGAGAGCGGTGCAGGCTCGCTATCGGGTGCGTGGTTGGAACGGTGCCGAGCGCAGTCCGGTCGCCGACGCGCGAGCCGCACTCGACGCGATAACGAAACGTAATGCACAAGCTCGGGTGATTTTGCTGGGCCACTCGATGGGCGGACGGGTCGCCGCCGAACTGTGTGGCGATCCGGCGGTGGTCGGTGTGGTTGCGCTGGCGCCGTGGTGGCCCGATGGAACGTCGGTGAATCTGCGTTCGGACACACCACTGGTTGTGCTCCACGGCACGGCCGACTCGTGGACCGACCCGGCAGCGTCTCGTCGGAAAGTTGACGAACTGCAGAAGTCGGGTAACAGCGCTGAATGGATCGGCATCGACGGCGCAGGCCACTTCATGCTCCGTCGGGCGGCGACCTGGCATCGCCTCGTCGCGGATGCAATCGCACGAATGAGTCGCGGGGTAGCCGCAACAAAGATGGGAGAACGACGATGAGTTCCGACAAGCGCAAGGTGGCCGTCGTCGGTAGTGGTGTCGCAGGTCTGACAGCGGCGTGGGTGCTCAGTAAGGACAGTGACGTCACCCTCTACGAAGCGGATTCACGGCTCGGCGGGCACGCGGACACCCATTCGGTCACCGACCCGGAAGGGCGAAGCCTCGCCATCGACACGGGGTTCATCGTTCACAACGATCGCACCTATCCGACATTGTTGCGATTGTTCGCAGAACTCGATGTGCCTACGCAGGAATCCGACATGAGTATGTCGGTCAGGTGTGGGGGTTGCGGTCTCGAGTACTCGGGGGGCCAAGGGTTGCGCGGCGTTCTCCCGACGCCGGGGCTCCTTGTCAACGGCAGCTTTCTGTCCATGTTGATGGAGGTCAAGCGCTTCCATCGCCGTGCCCGCGCCCTGCTCGACAACACGGATCCGTCGGCACCCGACCAGACACTGGGAGTGTTTCTGCGCAGCGGCCGGTTCTCCGACTACTTCACCGCTCACTTCATGACTCCGCTCGTGTCGGCAGTCTGGTCGTGTGATCCCGGCTCGGCGCTGAAGTATCCCGCGCGGTACCTGTTCTCGTTCCTCGATCACCACGGAATGCTGAGCGTCACTGGATCGCCGACCTGGCGAACAGTCACCGGTGGATCGGGCGAATACGTTCGTCTCGTCGCCAAAAGTATCGGGGATATCCGCCTGAACACGCCAGTTCGCGCCGTCCACCGGTTTGACGATCGCGTCGACATTCGTGACGGCGACGACCAGATCCAGACCTTCGACGCAGTTGTGGTCGCAACGCATCCGCAGCAAGCACTGAAGATTTTGGCGGATCCGACGCCTGCCGAATCCCAGGTCCTCGGCGCAATGCCGTACTCCGTCAACCACACCCAACTTCACACGGACGAAAATGTGCTGCCCGGCAACACCAATGCGCGCGCGTCGTGGAACTACTACATCCCTGAATGCAACGCGAAGCCAGATCACGTTCTGGTCAGCTACGACATGACGAGGTTGCAGCGGCTGCCGGAGACCGGTCGGCGCTACCTGGTGACGTTGGGGGGAGACGAAATGGTGTCCCCGGACTCGGTGATCGATCAGATGACCTACGAGCATCCGCAGTACACACCCACCTCCGTCGCCGCTCAAGCGCGGCTTCCCGAGTTGGACTCGGACGTGCTCGCGTTTGCCGGTGCGTACCACGGATGGGGCTTCCACGAGGACGGTGCACTGTCTGGCCTGCGTGCCGCCGAACGCGTCGGAGGTCGGTGGCCGTGACTGCACCCATCACGCCGTCCATCGTTCATACGAGCATCCGGCACGTACGAACGGAGCCGTTGCACAACGAGTTCGAGTACCGAAGCTACAGCTGGCTCGTCGACGTCGACGATCTGCCCGAGCTCCCGAAGGCTTTGCGACCCTTGGCGAAGTTCGACGCCGGAGATCACCTCGGCGACCCCACCCGATCGATTCGTGCCAACGTCGAGTCTTTTCTGGCAACTAACGGATTGGAGTTCGCCGGCGGCCGCATCCTCATGCTTGCGAACGCACGTGTTCTCGGGCATGTGTTCAACCCACTGAGTGTGTTCTGGTGTCTGAACGACGACGGCAGTCAGCGGTGCGTCGTTGCCGAGGTTCACAACACCTACGGCGAGCGGCATTGCTACCTGCTCGAAACCGACGAACGCGGCGGGGCTCGCACGTCCAAAGAGTTCTACGTGTCTCCATTCAACGATCTGGACGGCGAGTACCGGATGCGATTACCGCTACCCGACACCGCGCTCGCGCTCTCGATAGTTCTGGCCCGTGACGGCAAGGCGCCATTCGTAGCCACGGTGTCCGGTCGTTGTGTGCCGGCGACGACGCGCGAGATCGTCCGCAGTGCGCTCTCCATCCCGCTGGCTCCGCTCCGAGTCGCCGCGCAGATCAGATTTCAAGGAATCCGGCTGTGGGCCAGGCGCTTACCTATCGTTCCCCGACCGCAACATCACCCGCAGGAGGCAGTGCAATGACCACGACCACTCTCGGCACCGAACCTTCCGCTCACACGATCGAATCCGAGCGGTGGCCGGGCGTTGCCACGGTGCCCAGCGGTTTCAAAGTGAGGGTTGCGTCGCCGGTTGCCCGCGCTCTGTTCCACAAGGCGGTCGCGCGCTTGCCGCTGCGCGTTCAGATGCCCAACGGTGAGTTCTCCGGTGGAGGCAGTCCGGATTCGCCGTTGATGGTCATCCACCGTCCAGACGACTTCGCTGCTCGTGTGGGCGACAGTGGGTTGATCGGATTCGGCGAGTCGTACATGGCGGGCGATTGGGAAGCCTCCGATCTCACCGCGGTCCTGGAAGTCTTCGCCTCCCGGGTGGCGACGCTGATTCCCGACTTCCTGCAGCGGCTACGAGGCCTCTACATTCCGAAGCAGCCTCGCAGTGAGCGGAATTCGACGCAGAACACGCGCTCGAACATCTCCCGGCACTACGACCTCTCGAACGAGATGTTCGAACTGTTCCTCGACGACACCATGACGTATTCCAGTGCTCTCTTCGAGGATCTGTCGGTAGGAGCTACCCCGTCGTGGGACGCGTTCGCAGCGGCTCAGCATCGGAAGATCGATCGTCTGCTGGACGGTGCGGGTGTCGGTCCCGGTTCGCGAGTACTCGAAATCGGCACCGGCTGGGGAGAATTGGCGATCCGAGCAGCCGAGCGCGGAGCAACGGTGCGCTCAGTGACACTGTCGGTCGAACAGCAGGAATTGGCAGCGAAGCGGATAAGCGCTGCGGGACTGGCAGATCGCGTTCAAGTCGACCTTCTCGACTATCGGCAGGTACAGGGGGAGTACGACGCCGTCGTGTCGGTCGAGATGATCGAGGCTGTCGGCCACCAGTACTGGGGAAGCTACTTCCAGACGATCGACGCCCTGCTGGCGCCGGGTGGGCGCGCGGCGATCCAAGCCATCACGATGCCGCACGATCGGATGCTCGCGACCCGCAACACGTACACCTGGGTGCACAAGTACATCTTCCCCGGCGGATTTCTCCCGTCGGTGCGGGCGATAGAGGACGTCACCGAACGCATGACAACCCTTCGGGTGCGTGAGCGGATGTCGATGGGCGATCACTACGCGCAGACGTTGCGGCTGTGGGACGAGCGTTTCAGTGCTCGCACCGACGAAGCGTCCGCGCTCGGGTTCGACGCAGTGTTCGCGCGCATGTGGCATTTCTATCTCTGCTACTCCGAGGCGGGGTTTCGCTCGGGGTATCTCGACGTCCAGCAAATTGTTCTCGATCGGAGGAACCAGCGATGACCGCCACGATGGATCGAACGGCACAAGGTACCGGCGTTGCGGGCCGTCTCTCGGACATCCTCAGTCCACTTGTCGGCGGCGAACTTCCGGTGAGATTGACTGCTTGGGACGGCAGCACAGCAGGTCCGGAAGATGCTCCGAAAGTGACGCTCTACAGCCCGAATGTGCTGCGACGCTTGCTCTGGAATCCCGGCGAGTTGGGAGCGGCGCAGGCATATGTTCTCGGTGAACTCGACGTCGAAGGCGATCTCGGTGATGCGCTCACACACGTGTGGAAGGTCTCTGCCGAGCGGGGGCTCGGGTCGATCACCCCGACCCCGTCTCTCGTCCTGGCCGCGGTCAAGGCTGCGCGATCCTTCGGTGCTTTCGGGAGACCTTTGGCTCCACCGTCGTCGCAGGCTCAGGTGAAGGGCCGCTTGCACAGTCTCGCGCGCGACCGCGAGGCGATCGGGCACCACTACGATTTGTCGAACGATTTCTACCAACTGATCCTCGATGAGAACATGGCGTACTCCTCGGGCTATTGGACTTCCGACGCGCCGGAATACACGCTCGAAGACTCACAGACAGACAAGCTGGATCTGGTGTGCCGCAAGGTCGGTCTCGATCGGGCGCGAGGCCTGCGGTTTCTCGATGTCGGCTGTGGTTGGGGCTCGCTGAGCCTGCATGCAGCGCGTGAGTACGGCGCTCGGGTTGTCGGCATCACGATCTCGGCGGAGCAGAAAGCTTTTGTCGACGCGAAGATCCGCGCACTCGGTTTGGAAGACTGGGTCGAGATCCGGCTCCAAGATTATCGTGAGATTCCGGACGGGCCCTTCGATGCGGTCGCGTCGATCGAGATGGGTGAGCACGTCGGTGAGGACAACTATCCGACATACGTGAAAGCGCTCCACGACAACGTTATTGCCGGCGGCCGTGTGCTGATTCAGCAGATGTCACGCACCGGTGCGCACCCCGGAGGAGGTCCGTTCATCGAGTCGTTCATCGCGCCGGACATGTACATGCGGCCGGTCGGTCGCACTGTTGCGATGATCGAGGAAGGTGGACTCGAAGTCCGGGACGTGCACGCCCTGCGTGAGCACTACGTGCGGACAGTCGACGCGTGGATCGAGACTTTCGAATCGAACTGGGATCGCGTCGTGGATCTCGTGGGTGTCGAAGTCGCTCGGGTGTGGCGTCTCTACCTCGTCGGCGGAGGAATGGCATTTCGGGACGGCAGGATGGGCGTCGATCAGATTCTGTCGGTCCGGCCGCACGGTGATGGTCGATCGGGCATGGAACCGGTCCGGCCGCAGTGGGTGTCGCGGCGATGAACGGATTCGACTGGGGCGCATTCGGAGTGGTCACGCTCACGAGCCTGTTGGCGATCGCCGTCGGAATGGCAGTGACAGCCACCATCGGTGTACGGATCGGGCGGCACAATGTTGTCGACGTGTCGTGGGGCGCCGGCTTCGTTCTGATCGCGCTCGTGTCCGCGATAGTGGGAACCGGCGACCTCTGGCGCCGGTTGCTGATGCTTGCGCTGGTGGCGATCTGGGGTCTGCGGTTGGCGACGCACATGGCGATCAGATCCCGCGGCAAGGGTGAAGACCCGCGGTACGAAGAAATGCTCGGACGAGCGACGGGTAATCGAACGCTGTATGCGATCCGCAAGATTTATCTCACGCAGGGGATTTCGTTGTGGTTCGTCTCCCTGCCTATCCAGGTCGCAGCAGTATCGAACGGCAGCTTCGGGCTTCTTGTTGTGCTCGGTATCGCGCTGTGGATTGTCGGCGTCACGTTCGAGACGGTCGGCGACCGGCAGATGGAGGAATTCAAATCCGATCCGGGTAGCCGTGGCCACATCATGGATCAAGGGTTGTGGGCGTGGACGCGGCATCCCAACTATTTCGGCGACGCATGCGTCTGGTGGGGGATCTTCCTCGTCTCGGCGTCCGTGTGGCCGGGAGTGTTGACTGTCCTCTCGCCGATCGCCATGACATACTTCCTGGTCTTCGCCACCGGTGCGCGGTTGCTCGAGCGACATATGGAACAGCGTCCGGGTTATCGCGAGTATCAGCAGCGGACAAGTTACTTCATTCCGCGCCCGCCGAAAGCCCGATCCGGGACGTAGGCTCTTTCGGGTGAGGCGAGAGCATGGGTGATCTGAAGCTGCCGGGTGCGGTGGGAGCGGTTGCCGTCGGCGGAGCATTGGGGGCACTGAGTCGATACGGGCTGGGGGAGCTCTTTCCCCACATCTGGACGACGCTGGTCATCAACGTCGTCGGCTCGTTCGTTCTCGGTGTTCTCGCGGCCCTGCTCGTCCACAACAAGGTTGGGTACCTCTTTCTCGGCACCGGGTTCTGTGGCGGCTTCACCACTTTCTCGTCCTTCGCGGTTCACGCCGTGACGGAGAGTCCGTGGCGATCGATTCTCTATGTACTCGGGACACTGATTCCCGCGATCCTCGCCGCTGCACTGGGCAAAGGGCTCGGTGAACGCTGGATCCGCGCGCGGGACGGAGCGTCGGCATGACAGTTCTCCTGGTGGCACTCGGCGGCGGCGCTGGTGCGAGTGGCCGGTACCTGTTGGCGCGGTATGTGCCCGCGTACAAGGGATTCCCGGCTGCGACGTTCGCCGCCAACGTGATCGGCTGCTTCCTCCTTGGATTATTCACCGGGGCAGCTCTTTCCACCGAGATGGCTGCACTTCTGGCGACCGGATTCTGCGGTGGCTTGTCCACCTACTCGACCTTTGCGAACGAAAATGTCGGGATGGTCGAGAGGCGCCAGACGGCCCTCTCGCTGATCTACATCGTCGTCAGTTTGATCGTCGGACTGTCCGCTGCGTGGTTGGGAATCCAGATCACGGATTGACCGATCCGGCGTCGAGCGTGCACGCCACGCGACCAGGGTAGACAATTGTCCACAGTCGCGTCGACACAGTGGTCGACCACCGGGCCGAGGGGGATTCGTGGCGCACGAACGAGCAGGACAAGTGGCTCTGCCAGAGGATCTGATCGACGTTCCTCATCTGGTCACCGCGTATTACACGCGCATCCCGGATCCCGAGAACCCGATGCAGCAGGTACTTTTCGGCACTTCGGGACATCGCGGTTCCAGTCTCGACGCGGCGTTCAACGAAGCTCACATCCTGGCGACAACCCAGGCGATTGTCGAGTACCGTGCTTCGCAGGGCATCGACGGACCACTGTTCATCGGCCGCGATACACATGCGCTCTCGGAGCCTGCCTGGCTGTCGGCCTTGGAGGTCCTGGTCGCCAACGACGTCGTCGTCCTCGTCGATTCACGTGATGCCTACACGCCCACCCCGGCGGTCAGTCACGCGATCTTGCGGTACAACTCGACGGGACCGGAGGCAAAGGCCGACGGCATCGTCGTGACGCCTTCACACAATCCGCCGCGTGACGGCGGCTTCAAATACAACCCGCCACACGGCGGACCCGCGGATACGGATGCGACGTCGGTTATCGCCGATCGAGCGAACGAGCTACTGCGCAAGGGGCTTTCCGGGGTACGGCGTGTCACGGCGGCGCAGGCACTGGACCGCGTTGAACGCTACGACTTCCTCCGGTACTACGTCGAAGACCTCCCCTCTGTCCTCAACCTCGATGCAATCCGCGATGCCGGAATCAGGATCGGTGCAGATCCCCTCGGCGGGGCAAGCGTCGACTACTGGGGCGCGATTGCCGAAACTCATCGACTCGACCTCGAAGTGGTGAATCCGCTCGTCGATCCGACCTGGCGATTCATGACGCTCGACACTGACGGCAAGATCCGCATGGACTGCTCGTCGCCCGACGCGATGGCGTCGCTGATCGGAATTCGGGATCGCTACGACATCGCGACCGGAAACGATGCAGACTCCGACCGCCATGGCATCGTCACGCCCGACGGCGGTTTGATGAACCCGAATCACTATCTCGCCGTTGCCATCGAGTATCTCTTCGCGAACCGGCCAGGGTGGCGCGCAGACACCAAGGTGGGCAAGACACTCGTGAGTTCCTCGATGATCGACCGCGTGGTCAGCAGTGTGGGCCGCGAATTGCTCGAGGTTCCAGTCGGTTTCAAGTGGTTCGTTCCCGGTCTGCTCGACGGGTCGGTGGGATTCGGCGGCGAGGAAAGCGCCGGTGCATCCTTCCTCCGCCACGACGGTTCCGTCTGGACGACGGACAAGGACGGCATCATCCTTGCGTTGCTCGCGTCGGAAATCACCGCGGTGACGGGAAAGTCTCCGTCAGCGCATTACGACGCGTTGGCCGAGAAGTTCGGGAGCCCGGCGTACGCGCGGATCGATGCGCCCGCGACACGCGCACAGAAGGCAGTCTTGGCGAAACTGTCTCCCGATCAGGTGAGTGCGACCGAACTGGCGGGTGAACCGATCACGGCGACACTGACCGCGGCGCCCGGAAACGGCGCGGCGATCGGTGGTCTCAAGGTGACGACAGAGAACGCGTGGTTTGCAGCGAGGCCGTCCGGCACGGAGGACGTGTACAAGATTTATGCCGAGTCGATGAAGGGCGCCGATCATCTGGCTCAGGTTCAGGCAGCGGCCAAGGACCTGGTGTCCGGCGTCTTGAAGGCGAACTAGCTCGCGGACCGCTCGTGTCGCCCGGCTAGAATTCCGGGCGACATGAAAACTCGTGCAGCCAAGCTGCCACAGGAAATTTGGGTACTGGTCGCCGCCAGCTTCGTCATCGCCCTCGGGTTCGGGTTGGTCGCTCCGGCTCTACCGCAGTTCGCGCGCAGCTTCGACGTATCGGTCACCGCCGCCACGATCGTGATCTCGTCTTTCGCATTCATGCGATTGGTGTTCGCGCCGATGAGCGGCACTTTGGTACAGAAACTCGGTGAGCGTCCGGTCTACATCGTCGGCCTTTTGATCGTCGCGGTCTCGACCGGTGCGTGCGCTTTCGCCGGGGAGTACTGGCAACTTCTGCTGTTCCGGTCGTTGGGCGGTATCGGGTCGACGATGTTCACGGTGTCGGCTCTCGGGCTGATCATTCGCATGTCACCGCCGGACAGTCGCGGCCGCGTCTCGGGGCTGTACGCGACAAGCTTTCTCATGGGATCGATCGGCGGCCCGCTGGTCGGCGGTGCGCTGTTGCAGTTCGGTCTGCGGATGCCGTTCATCATCTACGCAGTTGCGCTGGTGATCGCCGCGCTCGTTGTCTTCGTGAGCCTGCGTGGATCTCACCTGGCGTCACCGGACAAGGCTGTCGATGTGAAGTCGATGACTCTCACCGAAGGGCTCCAGTCGCCGGTGTACCGGGCAGCGCTCGGATCGAACCTCGCCTTCGGCGGGGTGATCTTCGGAGTTCGCGTTGCCATGGTCCCTCTGTTCGTCGTGGAGTTCCTCGACCGAGACCCGTCGATAGCGGCCTACGCTCTCACGATCTTTGCCGTCGGAAACGCGTTGGTGTTGATCGTGTCCGGACGACTCTCGGACCGCTTCGGACGCAAGCCCTTTGTGGTGAGCGGTCTGCTCATCTGCGGTCTGGGAACCATCGCAATGGGATTCACCGACAACCTTGTGGTGTTCTTCGCCATCGCCGCAGTGACTGGTGTCGGCTCCGGGCTCATGAGTCCGGCCCAGCAGGCCGCGGTTGCCGATGTTGTCGGATCGACGGCCCGAGGCGGACCCGTTCTGGCGGTATTCCAGATGATGTCCGACATCGGTGGGGTAGTGGCGCCGATTTGTGCCGGGCTGATCGCCCAGCATGTGTCGTACTCGGCGGCCTTCGCGGTGATGGGAGCCGTAGTCGTCGTGTCGGCGACGGGTTGGTTGTTCGTTCCGTCGCGAACGAAGCCCGTCGAATCCGTCGTCGAAGATCTGACTGATGTGACGGTGCTAACGGATACTCCTGCGCGGACAAACCTGGACTGACCGGGCATTCTGTACTCTCGATCGGGTGGCAATTCGCATCGTGAGTCTTGTGGCCCGATTGGGTTTGGCGGCCGTTTGGCTGATTTCCGGGGGACTCAAGTTCTTTGATCCCGTGCAGACGAAGATCGCGGTGCGCGCCTATCAACTGTTGCCCGAGTCGCTGGTAGGTCCGGTGGCGACGGCTCTTCCCCTGGTCGAAATAGTGCTGGGCCTGCTGATCCTCGTCGGGCTGGCGGTGCGAGTATCCGCTGCGGTCTCGGTGGTCATCCTCACGGTTCTCATTGCGGTGATCATTTCGGTGTGGGCCAGGGGATTGTCCATCGACTGCGGATGTTTCGGCGGCGGAGGTGCAGCCGACGTCGGCGCTTGGGACTATTTGAAGGAGATTCTCCGGGACCTCGGCTTCTTGGCACTTGCCGTCTGGCTGCTCGTGTTCCCGCGTTCGCCGCTCGCATTGGGGCCCGGATCACGCGCGGCGTTCTCAGTGGATACTCAGTCTTCAGTGGCAAGGTAAGCAATCGGTAAATCGTTTCGACGCACGAAGGACTGCATCAGCGTGAGCACCAAGAGCAGCAAGAACAAATACTCGCCGGAACCGGTCTCGAGCCGCTCCACCTACATCATCGGTGGCCTCGCGGTGCTCGTGATCGCGGCCCTCGTCATCGGCGGTGTCTTGTGGACGAACAGCAAGAACAAGCCCCAGAACGACGGCTACGGCTCCGTGCAGAGTTCCGAAGTTGCCGTCACGGTGCAGGACAACGGAGTGGTGCTGCTCGGCAAGCCCTCCGCCGCGACGACCATTGATCTCTTCGAGGATCCGCTGTGCCCGGCCTGCGCTGCTCTCGAGCACCTCAGTGGCCAGGCTCTCGCGGCCGCCGTCGACAACGGTGACGTCGCCGTGCGGTACCACATGCTGAACTTCCTCAACCGGGCGTCGGGCAGTGGTGACTACTCCACACGGGCCGGCGCCGCTCTGCTCTGCGTCGCTCAGGGTGGTGACGCGATCGCGTACTCCGCATTCCACAACAAGCTTTTCGCGACCGACACGCAGCCTGCCGAGGGCGGCAGCAGCGATCACACCAACGACGACCTCGCCCAGATCGCTCGTGATGCGGGCGCATCCGAGGACGTGGCAACCTGCATCTCTTCCGGTACCAACGTCGAAGCAGCCGCGGCCAATGCTGCAGCCGCCAGCCAGGCGCTCAAGGATGTCGGGTCGAACGGGACGCCCACGGTAGTGGCGAACGGCAAGATCGTTGACACGGGCAGTAGCGACTGGGTTTCCAAGCTCTCCTCCTGAGTTGAAGCGGCCGCTCGGACGAGGAGCGGCCGCTTCGCTCTGACCAGGCGATTTGTTGCCCAGGAGTCAAGTGGTGTAACTTTCTTCCAGCAAGCGGAAAGCAGAAAAGCCGCTGCGAGTTCGACTGTTAGAGTTAATTGAATACGGGGCTATGGCGCAGCTGGTAGCGCACCACACTGGCAGTGTGGGGGTCAGGGGTTCGAGTCCCCTTAGCTCCACCCGAACAAATGCTCTGCACCAATCGGTGCAGAGCATTTGTTGCTTTCGAGCCAGTGTTGTGTTGTCGACCCTGTGTTTTTCGAGTCTCTATTGCATGCAGCACAGTTCTGCCTAGATGTGTCGACCGCCATAACGCCAGGGCGTCAATGTTCAATAACGTCCGCGATGAGGCCTGATCATCCCGTGCATTCTCAGCATGGGGACCGTTGGCGGAACGGAGAACCATGAGTGCACACGTGGTGATAGTCGGGGCAGGATATGCGGGCGTCATGGCAGCGAAGCGGCCTCCATCAGATGATTGCGGCTGGCTACGACGCGACGGTCTCGTTCGACAGGGCGCTACCGCGTGCGGCACACCGAGTCTTCGGAGAGGTGACGACGATCGAGGCGGCGCGCGGCAGGCTCACCCTCGACGACGGAAGCGTGCTCGACTACGACTACTTGGTCTACGCAGTCGGAAGTAGGCAGTTACCCAGCACGATCGCCGGGGCGGACGAGCACGGGTTCGGCGTCGCCGAATTCGAGGACGCGGATCGCCTCTCGTCCAGGCTGGCGACTCTCGATGAGAAGGCTGCGGTCTGCGTTGTCGGCGGCGGTCTCACCGGGATCGAGACTGCTGCAGAATTGGCTGAGCAGCGAAGCAGCCGAATCACTTTGGTGACCGGAGGAATCTTGGCCCCGGATCTGTCAGATCGTGCTCGATCGGCAATTCTCAGAACATTGACCGACCTTGGGGTTGATATTGTCACCGAATCCCGGGTGACTCGGATCGACGGTTCGTCCTGCGAGCTAGCGGGAGGTGTACGGGTTGAGGCCGATTGCACGATTCTCGCGACAGAATTCGGTGTCCCCGAGCTGGCGCGCCGAAGTGGCCTCCCGGTCGACGATCTCGGTCGTCTGAAGGTCGACGATCGACTGGAATGCTCGTCCCACCCCAACATCTTTGGTGCGGGTGATGCGGTCGCAGTCGGTGATCTTTCACTGAGGATGAGTTGTCAGGCCGCGATCCCCTTGGGAGTCCATGCGGCCGAAACGATCCTGCATCGACTCGAAGGTTCCGCGCCGCGCCCGGTGACTCCGAAGTTCGCAGGCCGGTGCATCAGTCTCGGGAGGCGGCGAGGTGTGTTCCAGCGGACCACTCGTGTCGACGAAGCAACGGGCATGTTTATTGCAGGCAGGGCGGGTGCATTCGTCAAGGAAAGGGTCTGTTCGTCGACGACCGAATGGGCTGTCACTCCACGCCGCTCTCCCTTCTACAGCTGGACGTGAGCCGCAGTTGGTCACGCTCGATCGCAGACTCGATCGATGATCGCCGCAGTCTTGCGGACGTACGGTTGACGGACGATGTCTTCGTGACACGCGTCGACGTCGTCGAATTCGAGGGAGCCCGTGGCGATGAGTGACCATATCTCACGTCCACGGTTGTTGGTGGCTCCACGGATCACCGTGACAGGCGCGGCGCACGTTCGCATCCGATGCTTCCGGAGCGCCTGGCCGCCGATGTAGAGGAACACCGTCCACTGGGTGGCCGGTGGGTATTGCAGAATGCCGGCGAAGAGCGTGCGGATCCACATCGCCGCGACGGTGCGCCTGGTCGGCTTCCACCGGGTATTGGTGGATGGTTGTGGTGCGAGGTCGACGATCGACGGATCCAAGCTGATGCCCGCTCGACCGGCCAGTCGTGTGGCAGTCTCGGTGGAGATTCTGGTGTCGAGAACGGTGACGTGCTCGACATTGTCACCGGACTCGGACAGCTGTGACGCCATCTCCAGCGCCACGTAGCCGCCGTACGAGTAGCCGGCGAGGAGGTATGGCCCGGTGGGCTGAATCTTCTTGATTTCGAATATGAAACGGCGGGCGCTTGCTTTCACTGACCGGTCGGGTAGTCCGCGAGATTCGAAGCCATGTGGCTGAAGTGCGTAAACCGGCCGATCGGTGTGAAGCGCTTTCGACAAGGTGGACAGCGTCGTCGATGGGCACCCCGCTCCGTTCATGATGAACAGCGGTCGCCCGGACCCTTCGAGCTTCAGCGGAACCGTCGTGTTGTGACAGACACGATCATCGGGATCGATTCTGCACCGATCCAACAGCGCTGCAAGGTCTTTGACGGTGCTGGCGGCCGCGAACTCCGCCGCTGTGATCCGGATCCGGAACATGTCGTGAATCTTTGCCACCACTTCGGTTGAAGCAAGCGAATCGCCACCGAGTTCGAAGAAGTCGTCCTCACGGTCGATGGAGTCGATACCGAGAATCGACTCCCAGATCGAGGACAACCACAATTCGGCGGGCCCGGCGAGAGTCGGTGGAGTGGACCGCACCTCGACGGAGGGCAGCGCTGTTCGATCGACCTTTCCTCTTTCGTTGCGCGGCAACGCTGGCATCAGAACAAAATGTCGGGGGAGCATCCAGGCCGGCAGATATGTCGCCAATTCGCGCCGCATCTCGGCGCCCGACCGTGCCATCACGGCTTTGGTCAGGACCACGTAGGCGACAATCTCCGGTCGATCGTTCTCGAGGACGACAGCCACGAAAACATCGGCGACGCCGGGAATTCGACGAATATGCGCCTCGACTTCCATCGGCTCTACCAGATAGCCCCGAATCTTGACGGCGTCGTCGACGCGTCCCCGCAGTTGTAGCTCGCCGCGTTCGTCGATACGGCCCCGGTCACCGGTCCGGTAGATGCTCACTCCGTCGCCGAGGCGCGTGAATCGTGCCGCAGTGCGATCCGGGTCACCGTGGTATCCATCGGCAAGATCGCTCGAGACAACCTGTATCTCGCCGATCTCTCCGTCGGGAAGAGGCACGCCGTTCACATCGACGATCTGTACGTCCTTGCCGTCGCGAGCACGTCCGGCCGGAACCACTCCGACGGGTAGTTCGGAATGTGGTGGGAACGCGTTGTACGCGACGACACCGGTCTCGGTGGTGGCCAGCCAGTTGACGTACGTGACGCGAGCGAAGCCGTGACTGCGATGGCGCGCGTAGTCCTCGCCGTGAACTGCTTCCCCGTACGTCACGACGACCCGCAGCGATCCGAGCGAATTATCCGGTGCTTCATCGGATTCGAGGCTTGACCATGCCCGCAGGAATGACGGCGCGCAGTGCGCGGTCGTGATCGAATTCTCGATCAGCCAGTCGTCGATTCCCGAAACTCCGTCTACGCGTGGATCCCAGCAGAAGACCGTGACGCCGTTCATCAGTCCCATGATCAGGGCCGTGATTCCGGCTCCGAAACTGACGGGCAACAGGTTTCCGATGTGATCATCGGGGCGCAGGTCGATTGCTGCGGCAAGTTCGTCGGCTTTGTTCAGGCACATGGAGTGGCTCAACACGACTCCCTTGGGCGCTCCACTGGTCCCTGATGTGAACGCGATCATGGCAGGGTCGGAACTCGATGGTTCCAGCGCGTTGTCGAAACGGAAGCCGGTTGCGGCCGATTCGTCGAGGATCGACTGCAGCGCGACGGCGCCCGAGGCGCTCATGATGTGCGCTCGCCGGGCCTCGGGGAGTTGTGGGTCGATCATGACCAAGGGCCGACCGGAAATCAGAGTAGCGAGGATGGCGGGCACCGACTCGGCGGTTGGTTCGAGATCGACCGCAACCGGGCGAGCCCCGTGTGACCCACGCAGGCGAAGTTCGCGGACCAATGCATCGGTCCGGAGTTCGAGTTCGGCGAAAGTGATCCGGTCGTGTGGAGTCACGACGGCAACGCTGTCGTGCTGCATCGAGGTGACTCGGCGCCACCTCGACTCGATCGTCTCGTCGATGACTGCATAGCGAGTGCGCTCGAGACCTAAGTCGACAACCTTCATCACAGTAGCTCCGTCCGACTTTCAGCTATCTTTGAGCAAAGACTACATAAGGTTTGTGAAGTAGGTCCATAACAAACCGAAAGTAGTTTTACATACGTCCCCATCCTCCAGTCCGTCAGCTCCGAATACCTTGAGGAACCAATGCCGATCGAGCGTTGTACAGACGAGGAGCAATGACATGAAGTGGTCGGGGCGAAGTGCGATTGCGATTGCGGGAGTGTGCGCCGCAGCGACGCTGTTTTCGGGAACCGCGCAGGCGAGCCCACTCTGGGAACCTCTGCAGCCGGTGGCGAACCTGGACGCCGCGCGCTACGTAGGGGAATGGAACCAGGTGGCGGCGATTCCTCAGCCCTTCAACCTCGCGTGCGCGAAGGACACCCGGGCGAGTTACGGGATCGTCGATTCGTCGAACGTGAGCGTGAAGAACACGTGTACGACGTGGACCGGCCAAACCAACGAGATCGTCGGGAATGCCCGAGTTACCGATCCAGCAACGGGTGCCCAGTTGCATGTGAGCTTCCCCGGGGTGCCCTCGCAGGAGAGTTTGGACGGTCCGCCCAACTACATCGTCACGTATATCGCCGACGATTATTCGTGGGCACTGGTGGGCGATCCACTCAGGCTTTCCGGGTTCGTGCTCTCACGGTCCCCGATTGTCGACGCGGCCGGCTGGAGTGAGATCCGTCGGGTCGCCGAATCCCGTGGATACAACGCGTGCACGATCTTGACGTCACCGACCACCGAGGGCACGTCGGACATCCGTCCGCTCTGCACGGTGTGAGTCTGCTGTCAGCGTGAACCTTCCGGAGCCACACTCCACTACGATCACTGATCGGTACGTGTGGTTTCGGAAGGTTGCGTGGTGGCGAAGAAGCAGATTCCCGTAATAGTCGTCGCAGGCTTTCTCGGTTCGGGAAAGACGACGCTGCTCAACCATCTTCTGCGCAACAACGACGGTGTACGCATCGGCGTGATCGTCAACGACTTCGGCTCCGTCAACATCGACTCGATGATGGTCGCCGGTCAGGTCGATTCGATGGTCTCTCTCAGTAACGGCTGTTTGTGCTGCGCTGTCGACGTCTCGGACATGGACGAGATGCTGAACAAGTTGGCGCACCGGCAATCCGGGATCGACGTCATCGTCATCGAGGCGAGCGGGCTTGCTGAGCCGCGGAACATGATTCGACTCGTCCTCGGAAGTGAGAACCCGTCTGTCGTCTACGGCGGCCTGGTGGTCCTGGTCGACGGAGCCAATTTCTCCACCGTTCGCCGCGAACATCCCGAGCTCGATCAACATGTCCGCCTGGCAGACCTGGTGGTAGTCAACAAGATCGACAGCGTTCCGGTCTCCGAGCGTGAGAGATTCACGGCCGGAATTCGCGAGTTGAATCCGCGAGCGCCGATAGTGGAGACGGCGCATTCACGGATAGACCCTGCTCTGCTGTTCGATTCCGGTGAGGTGACCCCTCCCGCTCCGGGCGATCAACTGAGCCTCGACGAGCTCCTGCGCGAGGGGCACGACGACGATCACGAGGACGGCTCGTGTCACCACGATCACCTGCACCACCGCTACGAATCGGTTGATTTCACGTCGGAGATGCCACTCGATGCCAGGGCTCTGACGCATTTCCTCGAGAATCAACCGCCGGGGGTGTACCGCATCAAAGGATTCGTGAACTTCGAGATTCCGGGTTACACAGGAAAATTCGAGATCCAATCGGTGGGTGATCATGTTCGGATCACGCCGCTGCGGTGGAAGTCGGGCGAACCTCGAACCACGCAACTGGTTGTGATCGGTACCGGGATGGATTCGGGAGTGGTCGGCAGCGCACTCCGCGCCTGCGTGCGCGAGGAAACGGTCGAACCGCACCCCGACGCCATGCTGGGATTGCACCGCTATACCGTCGGGGCGTGAGTGAATCAGATGTATCCGTGTACGAAGCGATTCGGCGACGGCGAGACGTTCGCGCCGAGTTCTCGGGAGAGGTCATCCCCGACGAAACTCTGATGCGCATTCTCGACGCCGCCCATCGCGCGCCGAGCGTGGGAAACACGCAACCGTGGGATTTTGTCGTCGTTCGTAATCCGGAGACGCTCAATACCTTCGCGGCACACGTCGCCGATGCCCGGCTGAAGTTCGCGCAGTCTTTGCCCGAGGATCGCCGATCGACGTTCGACCCCATCAAGATCGAGGGAATCGCCGAGAGCGGTACCGGCATCGTCGTCACTTACGACCCGTCACGCGGTGGCCCGAACATCCTCGGCCGTCATACCGTCGACGACACCGGACTGTTCTCGGCGGTACTCGCCATTCAGAATTTGTGGCTCGCCGCAGTGGCCGAGGAGATCGGCATCGGCTGGGTTTCGTTCTACGACGAGAAGTACCTCACCGAACTCATGGGCATTCCGTCGCCCGTACGCCCCATTGCGTGGCTGTGCGTCGGGAAGGTGACTGAGTTTCAACAGGTTCCGGATCTCGAGCGCTTCGGATGGCGACAGCGCCGGCCATTGGCCGACGCTGTCCACTACGAAACCTATTGAGTTGTACCGGGTGGCCTAGCGCGCGGGACGGCCCCCGGTGGAGCCTGCGGTGCGAGCGCCGCCGCCGGTGCGGGGACGGCGAGCGCCGCCGCCTGCATGTTCCTGACGGGCAACTCCGCCGGTGCGAGCACCGCGTGACTGACCGCCCTGTCCGGAGCGAGCCTGACCCGAACGTGCTGCGCCGCCGCGTCCACCCTGGCCGGCGGGACGCTGTCCGCGTCCACCGTTCGGCTGGGCCGGAGCCTTCGGAGCTGGCGTGACGTGCGGTGCGATGTCGCCGACCAACTTGACGACGTGCTCGGAGTTGGCAGTCGAACGAACCGGGGTCACCTTGATGGCTGCCTTACGCATGAGGATCGCGAGATCCTTACGCTGCTCGGGCAGAACCACGGTGACCACGTCGCCGGCGCTGCCTGCGCGAGCGGTGCGACCACTGCGGTGCAGGTACGCCTTGTGCTCGGCCGGCGGATCGACATGGACGACCAACTCGACGTCGTCGACGTGGACGCCGCGCGCTGCGACGTCGGTGGCGACGAGGACGCGCGCTTCACCGGCGGAGAATGCCGCCAGGTTACGGTCGCGAGCGGCCTGAGAGAGGTTGCCGTGCAGGTCCACTGACGGGATGCCCGACTCGGTGAGCTGGCGAGCCAACTTGCGTGCCTGGTGCTTGGTGCGCATGAACAGGATGCGACGACCGGTACCGGAAGCGAGCTTCTCGACCAGAGCCTTCTTGGCTTCGACGCCGTCGACGTCGAACACGTGGTGCGTCATCGCGGCGACGGGGGAGTTGGCCTCGTCGACCGAATGCATGACCTCGTTCTTGAGGAAACGCTTGACGAGCTTGTCGACGCCGTTGTCCAGCGTTGCCGAGAACAGAAGGCGCTGCCCGTCCTGCGGGGTGGACGAGAGGATGCGGGTGACGACGGGCAGGAAGCCGAGGTCGGCCATGTGGTCGGCCTCGTCGAGCACGGTGATCTCGACGGCGTCGAGGCTGACGAATTTCTGCTTCATGAGGTCTTCGAGGCGACCGGGGCAGGCGACGACGATGTCGACTCCGGCCTTGAGAGCCTGAACCTGGCGGTGCTGCGAGACGCCACCGAAGATGGTGGTCACGCGCAAGTCGTATGCGGCGGCCAACGGTTCGAGGGTTGCGGTGATCTGGGTGGCGAGCTCACGCGTCGGTGCGAGCACCAGGCCGAGCGGTCGACCCGGACGACGCTTGCCTCCGGACAGTTCGCCGGCGAGGCGGGAGACCATGGGGATGGAGAACGCGAGGGTCTTGCCGCTTCCGGTCTTTCCGCGGCCCAGTACGTCGCGCCCCGAAAGAGTGTCGGGGAGGGTGTCGATCTGGATCGGGAACGGAGAAGTGATTCCGCCGTCTTCGAGAGCTTTCACCAGCGGTGCGCGCACACCGAGGGCTGCGAAGGTGGTAGCGGGCGTAGAGATGTCAGACAAGTGTGTTCAGAGCCTTTCGGGCACGTGTTCGTGCCCGGATGCCGACACGGGAATTAACCGGTCGAACAATCAAGCACAGTGGTGGCGGCGCTGCCGGTCGGCAGGCTTCTTCGCCGTAAGAAGAGCGGGTGCATTGAGCACTCAGCAAGAAAATTTGCGTTCTACGACGCTGGATGCCCGATTTCAGGCACCTAGTGATCGCAACTCTACCTTCTCGGAGCGTTCGACCTACAACCCGACCCATTCGGAGACGCCGTTCGCGAAGTGTTGCCGCTTCCAGATCGGTACCTCGTGCTTGATGCGCTCCACCAGTTCGGCGCACGCGGCGAACGCCTCCGCTCGATGCGGGGCGGCGACGGCGGCGACCAGTGCGAGGTCACCGATCTCGAGGTGGCCGACGCGATGGATCGCGGCAACCGGCAGGCCGGTCGAGGCTGCAACCTCTTGGCAGCACGTCTCGAGAAAGCGTTCCGCGTCCGGGTGTGCCTGGTACTCCAACGCTGAAACTGCTTGACCTCCATCGTGATTGCGCACCGTTCCCGTGAACACCACAACAGCGCCGTTCTTCGGACCGGCAACGGCGGCGTCGACGGTGTCTGCGTGAATCGGTTGCTCGGAGATCCGAGCCAGTAGCTCACTCATCGTGTGCTCCTCCGCCTGCGACCTGCGCGAGCAGGTGATCGATGATGGGTTCGAGGACGGCGAGACCGTCCTTCACTCCACCGGGAGAACCCGGAAGATTGACGATGACCGTCGTACCTGTGAGACCTGCCACACCACGGCTCAGTGACGCGTGCGGGGTCTTCTCGAGGCCCTTGGTTCGGATCGCTTCTGCGACCCCGGGCAACTCACGGGTCAAGACTGCCCGGGTAGCTTCCGGCGTTGCATCCGTGGGGGAAGCACCGGTGCCGCCGGTGCTGATGACAAGCGACGGGGAGCCCTCCTCGGCGTCAGCGATGCCTGCCGCGATGTCTGCGTCGGCGTACACAAGCGGTCCACGCACCTCGAAGTCCCGCTCGCGTAGCCAGGCTGCGATCGTCGGTCCGGTGGTGTCGGGTCTGGTTCCGTTGGCACCGCCGGTGGAAGCGACGAGGACGGTTGCGGACCGTGGCGAGGCGAAGGCGTGCGCCGGAGATGTCTGTGAGTTCTGAGTGTCGCGGGTCCAATGTCCGTGTTTACCACCGTCTTTGGTGAGCAGGCGAACACCGTTCATAGTGGCTCCGGGATCGACCGCCTTGACCATGTCGTGCAAGGTCAGGCCGGCTACCGCGACGGCGGTGAGTGCTTCCATCTCGACGCCGGTCTGTCCGCGAGTCTTTGCCGTCGCTTCGACGGTGATCGAGGTTTCGGTGAACCCGAATTCCACCTTGACCGACGAAAGCGCGAGCTGATGACACAACGGGATCAGCTCGGACGTCTTTTTTGCACCGGCGATTCCGGCAATGCGCGCGGTGGTGAGGACATCGGCCTTGGGCATGCCGTCGGCGCGGACGAGGCGAACTACCTCGGCGGTCGTGACGAGTTCACCGGCAGCGACGGCGATGCGCGTCGTCTCGGCCTTGGCGCTGACGTCGACCATGCGCGCTCGGCCTTCGCTGTCGACGTGGGTCAATTCGGTCATGAGTGTCCTTTGAATCAGATCGAGTGAATCAAATCGAGGAAGTCGAGAGCGGGAGGACATCGACGAGATCGCCCGCTCCGAGTTCGGTCACGGCAGCGGGGACGTCGATCAGGACGTCGGCCCACGCCATTGCTGCAACGAGGTGCGAGCCGGGTCCGGCCACGAGTTCGATACCGTCCGCAGTTCTACGCGCGCGCAGGAACTGGCGCTTGCCATCCACCGAACGCAGCGGTGCAGTCAGTGGCAGCCGTTCGCGCGGGATCTCGGGCAGACCCGCGGCCCGGCGCAGTTCGCCGCGGGCGAAGACCTCGAACGAGACCATCGTGCTGACCGGGTTGCCCGGGAAACTCAGTACCGGCACTTCGTTCACCACGGCGGTGCCTTGCGGGCCACCAGGTTGCATTGCGACGTGGCCGAAGTGTGCACCCAGAGGGGTGAGAGTTTCCTTCACCACCTCGAAGTCGCCCATGGACACCCCACCGGAGGTGAAAACCAGATCGGCGACCGAGGTTGCGTACGAGAGTAATTCGCGGAACTCGGCCGGGTCGTCGCTGCTTCGGGCGACGGAGACGACATCGGCGCCGTTGGCTTCGGCCAATGTTGCCAAAGCTGGTCCGTTGGAATCGTAGATCTCGCCGGGTTCGAGAGTTGTTCCGGCACTTTTCAGTTCGGCGCCCGTCGTAATTATCGCGACCCGTGGCTTCGTGTACGTGTCGAGCGAGGCCAGGCCCACAGCACTCAGCGCGGCGATATGGCGAGGTTCCAAGTGTGTTCCGGCCGTGACCAGTAGCATTCCGGCAGTGATGTCGCTGCCACGTTCGCGAACGAATTCGCCTACAGACCTGCCCCGTTCGATGGTGACCACGTGTTCGGTGACGCCCGTGGTGTCCTCGACGGGAACGACGGCGTCGGCACCCTCGGGGAGCGGCGCACCGGTCATGATGCGAAATGCCGATCCTGGAAGGTGTTTCGGTGGTTTTCCGCTTCCGGCGGCGATCACGCCTCGAACCGTCAGTGTCGTGGGAACCGAGGCAACGGATGCGGCGTCGACCGCATATCCGTCCATCTGTGAGTTGCGGAAGAGGGGCAGGTCCACCGGCGATGCGATATCCGAGCAAGTTATGCGCCCCAACGCTTCTGCCGTCGGAACCGCCGACGGAGAGAGGGTGTGCAGGCCGGTGAGCAATCCGGAGATGTGCGCAGCGTGTTCCTCGACCGAACGCGCGCTCATGACAGTAACCTCGACAACCTCGACATGTTTTGATCCTAGGCGGTGTGGTCCGTCCGACACACGGAGTACGGCTTTCGGTCATACTGGAGCAATACGGAAGTTGGTGAAGTGATGACAGTGGTCTCGATGGGAATTCCCACCGTGCGGTTTGACGCTGCCTCCCTCGCCGGTCGTCCCGAGACGGATCTCCTGGTCGACAGGTTCGGGCGTGTTGCCAGAGATCTGCGAGTCTCGATCACCGAGAAGTGTTCACTTCGTTGCACGTATTGCATGCCGGAGGAAGGCTTGCCGGCCATCGCCGCGGAAGACCTTCTGAGTGCCGACGAGATCGTTCGAGTAGTCGGAATCGGTGTCGAACGAGTCGGTATTCGCGAGGTGAGATTCACCGGCGGCGAGCCGCTGATGCGTAGTGACCTCGAAAAGATCATCGCGGGATGCGCCGCGCGTGTGCCAGGAATTCCACTTGCCATGACCACCAACGCCGTTGGGCTCGAACATCGTGCCGCAAAGCTGGCTGCAGCTGGTTTGACCCGCGTGAATGTTTCCCTGGATTCGGTTGATCGCGCGCACTTCGCGGAATTGACGCGTCGAGACAGGTTGCCTTCGGTTCTCGCGGGAATCCGAGCGGCCGCGGTGGCTGGCCTTGCGCCGCTCAAGGTAAATGCCGTTCTCATGCGCGAAACGCTCCACGGCGCGGCGGACCTTTTACAGTGGTGCCTCGACGCCGGAGTCGAATTGCGGTTCATCGAACAAATGCCTCTCGATGCAGACCATGCTTGGGCGCGCGAGAACATGGTGACTGCGGCTGAATTGCTGTCGGTATTGAGTGAGCGTTTCGAATTGGCCGCAATCGGTCGCGAAGACCCGTCGGCTCCTGCTGAAGAATGGCGTGTCAACGGGACTGAAATGACGGTGGGGATCATCGCTTCGGTGACGCGCTCGTTCTGCAGTGATTGCGATCGGACGCGAATGACTGCAGAGGGGACAATTCGGTCATGTTTGTTCAGTGACCGTGAAGTTGATCTGCGTGCCGCGCTCAGGGCCGGAGCCAGTGACGACGAACTTGCGGATTTGTGGCGCGGTGCGATGTGGAACAAGTGGGCAGGGCACGGCATCGACGCCGCGGACTTCGTTCCGCCGGAAAGAAGTATGGGAGCGATTGGTGGCTGATCCGCATTCGATCTCGGTTCGTTACTTTGCTGCTGCAGCGGATGTATCCGGTTGCCGTAGCGAGGTAGTCGCCATTTCGCCCGACAACACACTTGCCGAGTTGGTGGCGGTCTTGGTCGGGCGATACGGACCGGAGATGGAGCGAGTGCTGTCGGTCTCGGCTTTCCTCGTCGGTGACGAGTTGACCCGCGACGTCTCTCGAGCCTCCGGTAGCGCTGTCGATATTCTTCCGCCTTTCGCTGGAGGCTAGTCCGAGAATTGCCGGCGTAGCTATTTGTGGGCTGCCGTCGTATTGTCCTTTTTCGGTTCCCCGGTCCAAATATTTATATCTTGATCACTCCAGCTCAAGTGGCATCTATCTCCGTTTTCTCCATTGTTGGTCAATTGTCCAACATTGGTCGTTTTGTTTAGTTTCTCCTACTTTTGGGGGAGTAAATGCACTTCTAATTGCCCAGGTGAATTGTCATCTGTTTGGATGACAAAAGAAATACCTTCGCTGTTGGTAATTGTCGACATGTGTTAATTTTGGCGCAATTCCACTCGGGATATGTGAAAGGTATTTCAATGTCGATTAATTCCACGCGCCGTGTCGGAGTCGTCGTAGCGCTCCTCGGGGCAGCTGCACTCACCGCTCCGGCAATTGCTACTGCGCTTCCGTCCACCGGTTCTCTCGGCTCTTCTGCGCCGGAAGCCTCGTGCTCGACCCTGTCCACCGAAGCGACGCCGAACGGGTGGGGCATCCCGTTCACCGACGAGAAGGATCAGACCGCGTCGTACTCGGCCGACAACGTTCTCGACAAGGACGGTTCACTGAAGCTGGCCGTCGACGGTACCGGCGATCGTTCGGTTTCCTACCATTCGGCCGGCGGTATCAAGCTGTCCGACGCAGTCAGCAAGGCGATCGGTTTCGCCGAGCGCGCCGCCACGCCGACTGCGGCGTTCCAGCTCCGCCTCACCGGAACCACCGGCGGAAAGTTCGAGAACGGATTCACCACCTTGGTGTGGGTCCCGGGACCGGACGCGACGCCGACGGCTGACGGCGGCGTTCACGCGGAACTCCAGAAGGGCGTGTGGTGGAGCACTCAGAACATCGACGGCGCCAAGGACCGCGTGTCAGTGCCTTTGGCTGACATCGTCGCCGCGAACCCGGAAGCGGTAGTCGACCACTACGGCGTCAGTGTCGGGACCGGTTCCGCTGCCACCTCGACGCTGGTCGATGCGGTGCAGTTCAACGGATGCACCACCAACTTCGCGAAGAAGGATCCGGCTTCGGGAACGGGTTCGCTGGGCGACGTGTTCGGCAGCCTGTTCGGTAGCTAGTCGCTGGTAAGAGTTACTTCCACCAGTCATCCAGGGGTGTGACCGGCACCGTGCGCTTGTGACGAGTGTTGGCGAACATCTTCTCGAGCTTTTCGGCTACCTCGGAGGAAACGTCCTTTCCTTCGAGGTAGTCGTCTATCTGTGAGTACGTGACGCCGAGGGCAACTTCGTCGGGCAGCGCGGGTCGGTCGTCCTCGAGGTCGGCGGTCGGCACCTTGCGCCACGTGCTCTCGGGTGCGCCCAATTCCTGCAGTAGCGCAGCGCCCTGACGTTTGCTCAGGCCGGTGAGCGGCGTGATGTCGACGCCGCCGTCACCGAATTTCGTGAAGAAGCCGGTAATCGCTTCTGCGGCGTGGTCGGTACCGATTACCAAGTAGCCGAGCTGACCGGCAATCGCATACTGAATGACCATTCGTTCGCGCGCCTTGATGTTGCCGCGGACGAAGTCGCGCAGTTCGCCGTTCCCCAACGCCTCGGAGGCCTCACGGGCTGTGGCGTCGGCGCCAGGCTTGACGTTGACCGTGAGAGAGCGGTCCGGCTTGATGAAGCCGAGTGCGATCTGAGCATCGGATTCGTCGGCCTGCGCGCCATAGGGGAGTCGAACGGCGACGAACTCGGCCTCGTGGCCTTCTTCACGAAGTTCAGTGACCGCGCGTTGGGCGAGGGCTCCGGCGAGCGTGCTGTCCTGACCGCCGCTGATTCCCAGAACGAACCCTTTGGCGGGGGTCGAGCGCACGTAGTCCTTCAGGAACTGGACTCGCGCGCGAACCTCCGCTGCGGCGTCGATTGTCGGCTTTGTGCCGAGTTCTTCGATGATGCTTTCACGCAGTGTGGCCATGAATGGACTCTAGCGATGTGAGCAGGCGCGTGCAGTGCCACCGTATCCGGGGCGGTACGGTCGCGCACATGAGTGCGAACAACGTTCTGGTGGTCAGTGCGACGAAGTCGGAAGCGGCATACGTGCCGCAAGGATACGAACTGCTGATCACGGGGATTGGAAAGGTCAGTGCTGCAACAGCAGTCGCCTCTGCTCTCGCGCGGTACGAGCGGGAGAATCTGCCGCTGGTCGTCAACATCGGGACCGCCGGTGCGCTGCACGCGCACCACGGTGGCCTCTATGTTCCCGGGGTTGTCATCAATCACGACATCAGCAGCACCGCGATCCGAGCGCTGGGGCACGACGTCGCGGACCGTTTGGTGCTCGCCGGCGGTGACGACTCGGTGTTGGCGACCGGCGACGCATTCATCGCCGACACTGCGACCCGGGACGCTCTCGCTCAGCGAGCCGATCTGGTCGACATGGAGGGGTTTGCCATCGCATTCGCCGCGCAGGCTGCGGGTGCTACCTGCCGACTCGTCAAACATGTCAGCGATCACGCGGACGACTCGGCCTTGGACTGGCCCGCGATGATCGATGCCAGCGCCCGCGAATTGGGGCGCTGGCTGCTCGACAACGTCTGATCGAGCCTGCAGCGTCTGGTCAAGCCTGCGCAGTCAGTATCAATCCGGTGTTGTCGGGCTTGCGCAGGGTCAGCGTGTCGGCGTCGACGGTGTAGCTCACTTCACCGTCGAGTACTGCCAGGATCTGACGCTCGATGTCCATGTTCTCCTCGGGGCAGGCCATTCGCGTGGTTGCCATCGGCGTGAACGTGACTGTGGTGTCGGATACCTGGGCGCTTCCGGTCATGCGATTGCATCCGGTGGTTCCGCTGACAGAACCGTCTGCGGCAATCGTGAGTTCGGGAGCTGACGTCTCCAGAGCCAGGCTCGTACTGATCGCATCGGGACTGATGAGCGACGTGACGGTCCACGTCGTGCCCTGGAGCGCTCGATCCGGCGTGACGATCTTCTTGTCCTGCAGAGTCACTGTGGCGTCGTCCGATGTCAGGGTGAGGGTGTCGCCGTCGAGGCTCCACGTCGGCGCGGAGGTCAGCAATGTTGTTGTCCAGGTGTCGGATTCGGCGATGCCGGGAGGGCAGCCCATCATGGTCGATGCCATGGTGCCGGTGGTCAGCTTGCCGTCGGTGAACTCGATCGAGCCGTTTGCCGTGTTGCATCCGGCGCTCGCGGACACTCGACCCGCTTGGCTGAAATCGAGAGTCAGCGGGCCGCCGCCGGGAATTTGTGTTCCGTCGACGGAGGTCGAGATGAAGACGCGGCCGGAGGGGTCCGTCTTGTCCTCGGGGGAGTCGGACGAAGCGGAGCAACCGCTTACCGCGGCGATGGTCAGGAGGCCGATGACGGCAGCTGCGATGCGCATGGGCTCACATTAAGTGGTGGGACGGATCTGGGGAGTCAACATCGAGTAACGCGCCGGGCAAGGTCTTCCCAGCCGGCGGCCAGGCGCTCGGTGGTCATCCCGAGATCGCGCACCTGATGAAGGACAAGCGACGCTTCGAGTGGTGCCAACAGCGCTGAAGCGAGCAGATCGAGGTCGCCCTCGACGCCGGCTCCTCGAAGAAGTCCGATGACGTGAGCGATGCCGAGTGCTCGTGCCGGACCGCCGAAGCGGTATTCAGGAGCGTTCTCCGCAGCACGGAGGACTTCGCCCTGTACTTCCACCATGGCGATCCGGGCTCGTCCGAACGCGATGAGGCGCTCGATCGGCGGCGCGCCAGGACCCAACGGTGGGGGGCCGAACATGAATGCCTGCTGCAGTTCTCGCTCGGTGTGATCGAGCAGTGCCTGCATCAGTCCCGATCGATTGCCGAAGCGCCGAAAAACTGTGCCCTTGCCCACACCGGCTCGGCACGCGACGGCATCCATCGTGACCGCGTCGACACCTCGCTCGGCGACGAGGAGGGCTGCGGCGTCGAGCAGAAGTACGCGGTTACGTGCTGCGTCACCGCGCTCGACGGGTACGGCGCCGATCTGGGGGAGGGGGATTGCGCTCACGGGATCAGGTTACAGGGCCGGGGAATGTAAGTGGACCGCGGTCCGTTTAGTTGATATAACTTTCAACCGGAGCCACCAACCGCACCACTCTCGAAGGAATCTCGTTATGTCACAGACCAATGTTCTCGTTCTCGTCGGCAGCCTGCGCGCCGGATCCGTCAATCGCCAGCTTGCCGAGACGGCTGTGTCCGCCGCACCCGAGGGTGCAACGCTGACGGTCTTCGAAGGCCTCGCCGACGTCCCCTTCTACAACGAAGACATCGACGTCGAGGGTGCTTCCATTCCCGCTGTCGACGCACTGCGCGCCGCTGCGAGCGACGCTGACGCGTTCCTGCTCGTCACCCCCGAATACAACGGCACCATCCCCGCAGTTCTGAAGAACGCCATCGACTGGATCTCGCGTCCGTACGGTGTCGGTGCCGTCAAGGACAAGGCTGTCGCAGTCATCAGCGCGTCGCCCAGCGGCAACGGCGCCAAGTGGGCACACGAAGACACCACCAAGGCAGTCCGCATCGCCGGCGGCAAGGTCGTCGAGGACACCGCACTGAGCATCGGGGGAACCGGCGCACTGTTCGGTGAGCTGCACCCGCGCGAGAACGCAGAGGTGCTCGCGCAGGTCTCCAAGGTCGTCTCCGACCTCGTCGACGCCAGCAAGCAGCTCGTCAACGCGTAATCCGTTTCACGAGCGAGGGCCATGCCGGAAGGTATGGCCCTCACTCGTATGCGAGTCACGCCCATATGTGCGCTAGAGCCCTTCGCGTTCCATCGCATCGTCGACGGCGTCGCGAACCGACTCGAAATCCTTGCCGGCCATCATCGCTTCGCCCATCGCGGCGTCGATACGGTCGGCGACGACGGCGTACCGACGCTCCCAGTTCTCCTTGTCCTCCCGCCAGTAACCCATCACGTGCATGCGGGGTGCCGGGATTTCCGATGTTCGACGCAGATGGGCGCGGATGCGTCTGGCGGTCGCGGCCTCGACTGCGCACCAGATGTAGCCCTCGCCGGGAGGCAGGGGAATGGCGGCCAATTCGGCGAGCAGAGAGTCTGCTTCGTCGATCCATCGGTAGTGAGCGTCGGCGCGCGTCGTGAACGTCTGCTGTTCGCTCGGCGCGGGCACCTGTGCAATGACGTGGATCGGTAGACCGTCGGGTGCTTCTTCCAAGATCCGCCCGATCGCAGGCAGCGCGGCGTGATCGGCGACGAGTAGCAGCCAGTCGCACTCTGCCGGCGGCTTGAACCACCCGCTCGCTGTCGAGAGATCTACGGTCTCGCCCGGTTGCGCATTCTCGGCCCAGAGCGCAGCTCCGCCGTGGCCGTGGAGAGCGAAGTCGATCTCCAGTTCGTTCTTCGAGGGCTGCCAGCGCCGGACCGTGTAACTACGGGCGTGAGGGGGATCGAGGGGGAATCTGACGAGCACCCGTTCGTCGGGGCTCCCGCTCGTCTCGAAGTCGCTCAGGCCCGCACCGCCGAAGGTGATTCTGCGCATCTTAGGTGTCACCTGCTGCGTTCTCGTCACGGTTGCCTTGTGGCGCGGAGCTTCGTCCTTCGGGGGTGTTTCCACGACGCTCATGGTAGGTCCGAGTAGTGGTTTTCAGATGCTGTCAGGCCTGCGACCGAAATGTGACGGGCGACACGCCGACGCGCCGGAAGATGTGTGCGCTGAACTGGGGCTACCTGGGAATTTCAACGATGTGACTCACAACATCTCGCGTTATGTGTTTCTGTCGGCCACTAGGTGTAGTGTCTTGAGCACTGAGAGACCACAACGCGGAACGCCTCGAGCGAGACTCCGGCAATCGGTCGAATCGGTGCTGAACATCACTACATCGGCCTTTGTTGGCTAAGCGAAAGAGGGACTCTCATGAGCATCACCGTCTACACCAAGCCCGCTTGCGTTCAGTGCAATGCCACCTACCGCGCCCTCGACAAGGCCGGTCTCGAATACAACATCATCGACATCACCGAGGATGCCGAAGCCCGCGACTACGTCATGGCTCTCGGGTACCTCCAGGCGCCCATCGTGGTTGCCGGTGAAGATCACTGGTCGGGTTTCCGTCCCGATCGCATCAAGACCCTGACCGTCGCTGCTTGAAGCGCCGCAGTGTCGGCGGTGGACACCTCCGCCGACACATCTGAGTAGTTCCGGGCACCGTACAAGAAAATGGTGACAACCGATGACTTCGCTGGTCTATTTTTCCAGCGTGTCGGAGAACACCCACCGATTCGTCCAACGTCTCGGCCTGCCTGCGACACGTATACCTATCCATGACCGTGACGGCTCATTTCGTGTAGACGAGCCCTATGTGCTGATTCTGCCCACCTATGGTGGCGGGGTCACCGTGACAGGGCGCGACACCAGTTATGTGCCGAAGCCGGTCATTCGTTTTTTGAACAATCCACACAACAGGTCGTTGATCAGAGCAGTGATCGCGGCGGGAAACACCAATTTCGGTGAGTCCTTTTGCTATGCAGGAAACATCATTTCCCAGAAATGCCACGTTCCTTTTCTGTACCGGTTCGAACTCATGGGCACTGCCGAAGATGTCGACCGAGTACGAGAAGGCTTGGGGGAGTTCTGGAATCATCTCGAAACAGAGAAGGAGCACGGGCAGTGGCGCCAACCATCACTGACACGATCGCGGCAGGAAGCGTAGAGCGTGATGCACGCGGCGGCGATTCCACCAACGGTCTCGACTACCACGCACTCAATGCCATGCTCAACCTGTACGGCGCCAACGGTGAGATCCAGTTCGAGATGGATGTCGCTGCAGCCCGTCAGTACTTCTTGCAGCACGTCAACCAGAACACCGTGTTCTTCCACAACCTCGACGAGAAGCTGGACTACCTCGTCGAGGAAAACTATTACGAGCCCGAGGTTCTCGATCAGTACTCACGTACTTTCGTGAAGTTCCTGATCGATCACGCGTACGCCAAGAAGTTCCGCTTCCCGACGTTCCTGGGTGCATTCAAGTACTACACCTCCTACACGCTCAAGACCTTCGACGGTAAGCGCTACCTCGAGCGTTTCGAAGATCGTGTCTGCATGGTTGCGCTCACCCTGGCCGCAGGCAACGAAGACCTGGCCGTCGAACTCGTCGACGAGATCATCGCCGGACGCTTCCAGCCCGCCACCCCGACGTTCCTGAACTCGGGCAAGAAGCAGCGCGGTGAGCCCGTGTCCTGCTTCCTGCTTCGTATCGAAGACAACATGGAGTCCATCGGCCGCTCCATCAACTCGGCACTGCAGCTGTCCAAGCGCGGTGGCGGAGTTGCCTTGCTGCTCACCAATGTTCGTGAGCACGGCGCCCCGATCAAGAAGATCGAGAACCAGAGTTCGGGTGTCATCCCGATCATGAAGCTTCTCGAGGACTCGTTCTCCTACGCCAACCAGTTGGGTGCGCGTCAGGGCGCCGGCGCCGTGTACCTGCATGCGCACCACCCCGACATCTACCGCTTCCTCGACACCAAGCGTGAGAACGCCGACGAGAAGATCCGCATCAAGACGCTCTCTCTCGGCGTCGTGATCCCGGACATCACTTTCGAACTGGCGAAGAAGAACGAGGACATGTACCTGTTCTCGCCGTACGACGTCGAGCGCATCTACGGAGTTCCGTTCTCCGACATCAACGTCTCCGAGAAGTACTACGAGATGGTCGACGACAAGCGAATTCGCAAGTCCAAGATCAAGGCTCGCGAGTTCTTCCAGACCGTCGCCGAATTGCAGTTCGAATCGGGCTACCCCTACATCATGTTCGAGGACACGGTGAACCGGGCAAACCCGATCGAAGGCAAGATCACTCACTCGAACCTGTGCTCGGAGATCCTGCAGGTTTCGACGCCTTCACTGTTCAACGACGACCTGTCCTACTCGAAGGTCGGCAAGGACATCTCCTGCAACCTGGGTTCGCTGAACATCGCGAAGACCATGGACTCGCCCGACTTCGCCAAGACCATCGAAGTGTCGATCCGCGGATTGACGGCCGTGTCCGACCAGACGCACATCTACTCGGTGCCGTCGATCGAGCAGGGCAACAACGACTCTCACGCCATCGGCCTCGGTCAGATGAACCTGCACGGATACCTCGCTCGTGAGCGGATCTTCTACGGCAGCGAAGAAGGCATCGACTTCACGAACATCTACTTCTACACCGTGCTGTTCCACGCACTGCGTGCGTCGAACAAGATCGCCATCGAGCGCGGCTCGTACTTCAAGGGTTTCCCGGAGTCGAAGTACGCCTCGGGTGAATTCTTCGACAAGTACACCGACCAGGCCTGGGAGCCTGCAACCGACAAGGTTCGCGGACTCTTCGCCGATGCGAAGCTGCACATCCCCACCCAGGACGACTGGCGTGAGCTGAAGGCTTCGGTTCAGAAGCACGGTATCTACAACCAGAACCTTCAGGCCGTCCCGCCGACCGGCTCGATCTCGTACATCAACTACTCCACCAGCTCCATCCACCCGGTGGCGTCGAAGATCGAGATCCGCAAGGAAGGCAAGATCGGTCGCGTCTACTACCCGGCGCCCTACCTGACCAACGACAACCTGGAGTACTACCAGGATGCCTACGAAATCGGGTACGAGAAGATCGTCGACACCTATGCTGCGGCAACGCAACACGTCGACCAGGGCCTGTCGCTGACGCTGTTCTTCAAGGACACCGCCACCACCCGCGACATCAACAAGGCGCAGATCTACGCGTGGCGTAAGGGCATCAAGACGCTGTACTACATCCGTCTGCGTCAGATGGCACTCGAAGGCACCGAGGTCGAGGGCTGCGTTTCCTGCATGCTGTAGGTCGCACACAAGATTTCCTGCGACGGAATCATCTACGGAGCAGAGAAAACGAGGGGCTCGATCGCGTCAACGATCGAGCCCCTCACGCCCCGACAAGCGAGGCACCTCTGGAAGAGGTCTTCAGCTTATACGAGTTTCGAATCGTTCCTGTTCGTGGGACGAGCTCGGTCGGGGCAGAGCCTTTAGGAGGCACTGGCAATGACCGGAGAAGTAAATCGCAGCACCATCTCGGGCCGATTCATCAGCAACGCAGCTGCTGCGCGTTGGCCTGCAACGACGGTCCGTGAATCGGTTGGCAACGGAACATCGAATGCCATAGCGGTGACTCGATCGAGTTCGACCGGAAGGTTTGTCACCAGCCGAAATGGTGATGGAAATCCTAGCGGCACGATGCGGCAGCGTGTCTAAGTGATGACGGTGGGCGGGGCGACTGTTCCCCGCCCACCCATCGCGTTTGTGCTCTTCCGTAGCGCAAATGCGAATCGGGGATCATTCGATTGCTACGAGGGCGGGCGGCCTGGACCGTGCATCTTGCCGGCATTCTTCGGCATTCGACCGTGCTCGGTGAGTGCGCGCCGAAGGAGAAACTCGATCTGGGCGTTGGTACTTCGGAGATCGTCGGCGGCCCAGCGGGCAAGCGCGTCGTGCACCGCTGGGTCCAACCGAAGCAGGATCTTCTTACGCTCCGATCTCGGAGCTGGATCCGTGGCCATGTGGCCTTTCCTTTACTGGTAGAGCGAACCGGTGTTCAGCACCGGTTGTGCGTCGCGGTCGCCGCACAGCACGACCAGAAGGTTACTGATCATCGTCGCCTTGCGTTCCTCGTCGAGTTCGACGACGTGCTTTTCCTCGAGTTGCTTGAGTGCCATGTCGACCATGGACACCGCACCTTCGACGATTTGCTTGCGGGCGGCGATCACTGCACCCGCTTGCTGGCGCCGAAGCATTGCGCTGGCAATCTCGGGTGCATACGAGAGCCTGTTGATGCGTGTCTCGATAACTTCGACACCCGCCGCACGCACGCGGGCGTGAACCTCCTCCGACAAGGTGGTGGTGATGATATCGGCGTTCTCGCGCAACGAGACTCGGCCTTCGGCGTCGTACGGGTAGCTGCCGGCGATATGGCGGACGGCCGCCTCGGTCTGCACCGAGACGAACTCCTCGTAGTCGTCCACCTGGAATGAGGCGAGCGCTGTGTCGGCAACTTGCCAGACGACCACCGCCGAGATCTCGATGGGATTTCCGTCGGCGTCGTTCACTTTCGCCTGACCGGTCTCGTGGTTTCGGATACGCGTCGAGATCGATCGACGGACAGTCAGCGGATTTGTCCATCGCAGTCCCGGCGTGCGCAGGGTGCCGCTGTACGAGCTTCCCAGGAGTTGAAGGACTCGGGCTTGATTCGGTTGCACCAAGGTCAGGCCCATCAGCAGGGGGAGTGACGCGATGAACAGCACCACACCGACCGGAATCAGGGCGAAGAGTCCCAGAACTCCGCCAACGACGGACAGTGCGATTCCGGCCAGGAAGAGAAGTACGCCGCCGAGGAGCATCCAGCTGCCAGACAGGTCCCAGCCTGGGCGTTCGGCGATCGTTGTGGTGGCGACTCCGGTCGGTTTCTCGGCCACGGTGGGTGTGCTGGTCATGCGGGACTCGCTTTCCATCGGTAAGTGATATTTAATTGATATCACATTTTTTGTACTCGTGGAGGGGCGCGTGCGACACATGTTGTTGTGTTGGCATCGCGGACCCGACACAACGGGTAGTGTTCAGGCAAGCCAACATTCGGCAGTATCTCTCTCGCTAGGTAGGAATTATGGTCAAGCTGGTCAGTCGCGTTTCCGCCATCAACTGGAATCGCGTCCAGGACGAGAAGGACGCCGAGGTATGGGATCGCCTCGTCAGCAACTTCTGGCTGCCCGAAAAGGTGCCGGTCTCCAACGACATCCCGTCCTGGGGAACGCTGACCGCGCAGGAGCAGCAGCTCACCATGCGCGTCTTCACGGGCCTGACGCTGCTCGACACCATCCAGGGAACGGTCGGCGCCGTCAGCCTCATCCCGGACGCGATCACTCCCCACGAAGAAGCGGTGTACACCAACATCGCCTTCATGGAATCGGTGCACGCGAAGAGTTACAGCTCGATCTTCTCGACGCTGTGCTCCACCCCGGACATCGACGACGCGTTCCGCTGGTCGGAGGAGAACCCCAACCTGCAGCGCAAGGCGCAGATCGTTCTCGACTACTACAACGGCGAGTCGCCGCTCAAGCGCAAGGTCGCATCGACGCTCCTCGAGAGCTTCCTCTTCTACTCCGGCTTCTACCTGCCGATGTACTGGTCCTCGCGAGCCAAGCTCACCAACACCGCAGACCTCATCCGCCTCATCATCCGCGACGAGGCCGTGCACGGGTACTACATCGGCTACAAGTACCAGAAGGGCCTCGAACAGCTCACCGAGGCCGAGCGTGAAGAGCTCAAGAACTACACGTTCGAGCTGCTCTTCGAGCTCTACGAGAACGAGGTCGACTACACGCAGGACCTCTACGACGGCGTCGGCCTGACCGAGGATGTCAAGAAGTTCCTGCGCTACAACGCCAACAAGGCGCTCAACAATCTCGGCTACGAAGGCCTCTTCCCGAAGGACGAGACGGACGTCAATCCGGCTATCCTGTCGGCACTTTCACCGAATGCGGACGAGAATCACGACTTCTTCTCCGGCTCGGGAAGCTCCTACGTCATCGGCAAGGCAGTCAACACCGAAGACGACGACTGGGATTTCTAGAGCGACCCGCTCGGGATTTCTAGAGCGACCCTGCACCCAACGAAGCCCGACTCCTGCACACGCGGGAATCGGGCTTCGGTCGTCGATGGGGGAGTGGGTCAGCGCAGAAACCACGCTTCCGGCTTGTCCAGCAATGCTTTTGCGAGGCGCAGACGCGAGGTTTCCGTCATGTCCGAAGGCAATTCGCTCGGCGCGAACCACGCGACCTCGAGGTTTTCGTCGTCCGCCACGTGTGCATCTCCGCCGGTCCACCTGGCCAGGAAGCAGACGTCGAGGTACTGGGTCACGTCACCATTGGGGTACGTAATGGGTTCTGTGACATCGACACTCGTGATCCGAATCAATTCGGCGTCGACGCCGGTTTCTTCCTTCGCCTCCCGCACCGCCGCCGCCGACGGTTCCTCTCCGGGCTCGAGAACGCCGGACACGACGGCCCACTGACCGTTGTCGGCGCGGCGGGTGAGCAGGACCCGGCCGTCGTCGTCGCGGATCACGACGCTCACGCCGGACAGCCAGAGCGGCGCATGACCGACCTTCTCGCGCAAAGCGACAATGAATTCCGGGATCGGCATGATCAGAACCCGACCGTCACAGTTGTGGCGAGCCGCCTCGAATGTGGGAGTAGTGGTTCGTTCCAGTCAGCTCGCATATCCGTTCAAGGTTCCCTTCAAGTCCGCCAATACGGCACGGGCGGCAGTCATCCCGTTTCCGTTCCAGATTTCGTCTTCAGCGACGAACACACGCCGGTCGGTGGCGGCGGCGAGGTCCTGCCACTGGTCGCTCTTCATGATCTCGGTGCCGTAGGTACGGCCGTTCGGCCCGTCGAAGAGTACGTAGATCAAGTCACCTTCGGCGGCGCTGAGATCGGCGGCCGGAATCGGTGCTGTGGTCGCATCGGTCAATCGCTGCGCCGGTGGGCGCCGGACGCCGACGTCGCTGAGGATCTGTCCGGCGAAGGATGCGGGACCCTCGATCTGCAGGTCCTTCGAACCGAACCGAACCACTGATGCCTGCGTCTGTGATGCATTCAATGCGTCGCCGAGCTGCACGACGTCCTGCTGGTAGCGGTCCAGCTCCGTCGCAGCCGCGGACGAACGGCCAAGTGCCTGGCCGGCGAGGGCGAACTGCGCTTTCCAGTACACGGGATCCGAGCCGGCGAACACGGTGGGGGCAATGGCGTCGAGTTGCCCGTACAAACCGTCGGACGCCGGACTGGACCCGAGGATCAAGTCCGGCGCGGCGGCCTTCACGGCGTTGACGTCGGGTGCGCTCACGGGGCCGACGCTCGGAATCTCCGAGATGCCGAAACCGAGGTACGACGGTTGAGGCGAGTCGACACCGGTCGCGGCGCCCACTACCCGCTCCCACAGACCGAGGGCGCACACGGCGTCCATCGAGACGCTGTCGAGGACCACGATCCGTTGGGGATCGGAAGGAACCTCGGTTTCACCCGCAGTGTGTACGACTCGACGCTTCACCCCGGGGCCCGCTCCCGGGTCGGCTTGCGTCGGCGTCGGGCACGCGGTGGCGGTGTCGCGTTCGATACCCATCACGCCGGCACCGGCGATCGACGTAGTGGTCCGGACGATGGTGCTCGCGGGATCGTCCGACGAGCCGGACGAGCAACCACCGAGGACGAGCATCGTGGCAGCGATCCCCAGGATCGAGACACGACGAATGGACGTGCGGGCGGTTGTGCGTGAGAGAACAGACGTGCGTGAGAGAACAGACAAGTCGACGGCTTCCTGTGTGAGCGGGCGCCGTTCAGGTTAGCTGTTCGACTCAGCTGTTCTGCTTGTCCACCTCGAACGTGTCCGAGAGGTCGTCGAGGATCATGTGGGCGCCCTGGATGCTGACCGGCGACATCCAACGTGAATCGTCCACGTCGACCTTGCGTCCTCGAAGGGTCTGCCACAGCGGGCTCTCGAGGAACGGCTTCGCAGCTTCGGCGCTCTTGCCCTCGGCGTCTTGCCAGGTGCTGATGAAGATGACGTCCGCGTCGGCTTCGTTGATCAGCTCGGGGCTGATCTTCATCATGATGTTTCCGGCATCGGCGGGGTCAGGTCCCTGGTTGTCCGGGCGCTTCAATCCGGCGTCCTGGAGGACGATGCCGCTGAACGAGGTGGTGCGGTAGAGGCGTGCCGTCGGTTCACCGGCGAATCGGACTACCGAGATGACCGGGTTGTTCGCCTTCTCGTTGATTTCCTTGCCGACGGTGGCTGCGCGGGTTTCGTACTCGGTGATCTTCGCCTCGGCCAGTGACTCCTTGCCCAGCGCTTGACCGACCAGGCGGATGTTGTCCTTCCACGTCGGGCCGGTCGTCTGAGTGAAGACGGTGGGTGCGATTGCGGACAGTTGTTCGTAGTTCTTCCCGTCGCGGACCTCGGCGGAGATGATGAGGTCTGGCTGCAGTGCGGCGATCTTCTCGAGGCTTGCACTGCTGACCGTGCCGACCGAGACGGCGTCCGCGGCGAATTCCTCCCGGGAGGATCCGAGGTAGTCGGGCAGACCGGGCTCGCGGTAGTCGACGTAGCCGACGAGCGGGGATTCGAGGAGAAGGACGGCGTCGGTGAAGCTGTTGTCGAGCGCGACGATCCGCTGGGGTGCTGCCGGGATTTCGGTGCTTCCACGGAAGTGTTCGATCGTGCGGGGGAATGCGCCCGACTCGGTCGAGGTGGTGGTTGCAGCGGGCTCGTCGTTACTCGAGCAGGCTGGAACGACCAAGGCGATCGAGGCTGCGACGGCTACCACCGCGGCGCGGCGGGGAAAGAATTTCACTGAATACTCCTGAGGTGAGTTAGGCGAGGGTGACCTTATCAGTGGAGGAGATGGCCGAAAACGGACACCGGCCGAATTCTTCGACGGGTACGACACGCCGATTCGGATGTGGGTTCGGACTCCCGAGGGAACATAAACCGCAGGTCGTTCGTTTGGTGCCCCCAAAAACGGATGCTCGAGTACGACGCAGAGTAGGACCGGGTCGCGGTGCCTCGGAGTCACGGTCTACGATTCGATGAGCGCAAGCCAGAAGCCGTTGTCCGCAGCCCGGGCGACGGACCCTGCGGGCGCAACCAAGGGCTCTTTAACGGAGTCTGCGGAGCGACCAAAGGCACATTCAGGAGGATCAGTGACTGCCGTAGCGCCCCAGCCAGTCCCCACGATAGCGCCGGCCAGGCCTTACCCGCCGCGGCAGGGACCCAAGGGCTCATTCATTTTCAAGATGATCACGACCACCGATCCCAAGGTGCTCGGAATCATGTACTTGGCGACTTCCATCGCCTTCTTCCTCATCGGTGGCCTCATGGCACTGATGATGCGTGCCGAACTTGCTGTACCCGGCATGCAGTTCCTTTCCAACGAACAGTTCAACCAGCTGTTCACCATGCACGGCACGATCATGCTGCTGCTGTACGCGACCCCGATCGTCTTCGGCTTCGCGAACTACATTCTTCCGCTCCAGATCGGTGCACCCGACGTCGCGTTCCCGCGTCTGAACGCGTTCAGCTACTGGCTGTACCTGTTCGGCGCGATCATCACGACGGCCGGATTCGTCACGCCTGGTGGCGCAGCAGACTTCGGTTGGACGGCATACACGCCGCTGACCAGCGCGCTGCACAGCCCCGGCGTCGGCGCCGACCTGTGGGTCTTGGGTCTGGCTGTCGCCGGCCTCGGCACCATCCTCGGTGGCGTCAACATGGTCACCACCGTGATTTGCCTGCGCGCACCCGGTATGACCATGTTCCGCATGCCGATCTTCACCTGGAACATCTTCATCACCAGCATCCTGATCCTGCTGGCGTTCCCGCTGCTGACCGCTGCATTCATGGGCCTGTTCGTCGACCGCCATCTCGGTGGACACATCTTCGACCCGGCAACGGGAGGTGTGCTGCTGTGGCAGCACCTGTTCTGGTTCTTCGGTCACCCCGAGGTGTACATCATCGCGCTGCCGTTCTTCGGCATCGTCTCGGAGATCTTCCCGGTCTTCAGCCGTAAGCCGATCTTCGGCTACAGCGGCCTGGTGTACGCAACGTTGGCCATCGCCGCTCTGTCGATCGCAGTGTGGGCTCACCACATGTACGCGACCGGCGCTGTTCTCCTTCCGTACTTCTCGTTCATGACGTTCCTGATCGCAGTGCCGACAGGTGTGAAGATCTTCAACTGGATCGGCACGATGTGGAAGGGGCAATTGACCTTCGAATCGCCGATGCTGTTCTCGATCGGCTTCCTGATCACCTTCCTCTTCGGTGGTCTGTCGGGCGTCATCCTCGCGAGCCCGCCGCTCGACTTCCACGTCACGGACAGCTACTTCGTCGTCGCCCACTTCCACTACGTGGTCTTCGGTACGGTCGTGTTCGCCACGTACGCCGGTATCTACTTCTGGTTCCCGAAGATGACCGGCCGCATGATGGACGAGCGCCTCGGCAAGTGGCACTTCTGGACCACGTTCGTCGGCTTCCACGGCACGTTCCTCGTCCAGCACTGGCTCGGCGCCGAAGGTATGCCGCGTCGTTACGCCGACTACCTGCCCTCGGACGGGTTCACGGTTCTGAACTCGGTGTCCACGATCTTCGCGTTCGTACTCGGTGCCTCGACGCTCCCGTTCATCTGGAACGTCTTCAAGAGTTACCGCTACGGCGAAGTGGTCACCGTCGACGATCCGTGGGGCTACGGAAACTCGCTCGAGTGGGCGACAACTTGCCCGCCGCCGCGTCACAACTTCACCGAGTTGCCGCGCATCCGCAGCGAGCGTCCGGCCTTCGAGCTGCACTACCCGCACATGGTGGAGCGAATGCGCGCAGAAGCGCACGTCGGCCCCGGTCACGGTGGGAAGAACGCCAGCACCGTGCTCGAAGATGCTCGTCACGAGCCGCTCACAGTCGGGGACGAAGGCGACCCCGGCACCGACAGCCGCTCCTGAGCGAAGTAACACACTGAAGTAATCAGCGAAGGCCCCGCCCGAGTAACGGGTGGGGCCTTTCGCTTGGCACAATAGTGACGATCAAGACGCGAACGAAGAAACGATCGGAGTTTTCGGTGGGTGCCTCTGACACCACTGTTCTGGTGACTGTGACCGGGCCGGACCGCCCTGGCGTCACCTCGGTACTGTTCGCGGCGCTGTCGCGGCACGATGTGCGTCTGCTCGACGTGGAGCAGGTGGTGATTCGAGGTCGACTGACACTCGGCGTCATGGTGGCCTGCCCGAACGATCCCGAAGCCCTTCAGGAAGAGCTCGAACAGGCGATGGCGACGGTCGGAATGAACGTCGACATCGAAATCGGTGCCGATCCAGGTCGACCTGCAGTGTCCACTCACGCGGTCGTTGTTCTCGGCAGCCCCGTCAATGCCCGCGCAATGCGTTCGGTGGCACGCGAACTCGCTAAGCAGGGCGCCAACATCGACTCCATCCGTGGTGTCGCCGACTATCCGGTCACCGGCCTCGAACTCAGCGTCAGCGCAGCCGATACTGTCGACGGCGACGCGAAGCTGCGTACCGGACTCGCCGAGGTCGCCGCGCTCGAAAACGTCGACATCGCAGTCGAGCGCGCAGGACTGGCTCGCCGGGCCAAGCGACTGATCGTGTTCGACGTGGACTCGACGCTCGTACAGGGCGAGGTCATCGAGATGCTCGCCGCGAAGGCCGGTGTCGAGGACGAGGTCCGCGCCGTCACCGAAGCTGCGATGCGCGGCGAGATCGACTTCACCGAATCACTGCACCAGCGTGTGGCGACACTCGCCGGTCTCGACGCCTCCGTCATCGACGAGGTGGCAGAGAGCATCGAACTGACGCCGGGTGCGCGCACCACGATTCGCACCCTGCGTCGCCTCGGATTCCACTGCGGTGTGGTGTCCGGGGGTTTCCGCCAGGTCATCGAAGGCCTCGCACACGAACTCGAACTGGACTTCGTGCACGCCAACACCCTTGAGATCGTCGACGGCAAGCTGACCGGACGTGTGATCGGTGAAATCGTCGACCGCGCTGCGAAGGCCGTTGCGCTGCGCAAGTTCGCCGATCAGGTCGGTGTGCCGATGGAACAGACTGTCGCCGTCGGTGACGGTGCCAACGACATCGACATGCTCAACGCCGCGGGACTGGGTGTGGCGTTCAACGCCAAGCCCGCGTTGCGGGAGGTCGCGGACGCGGCTTTGTCGCATCCCTTCCTCGATGCTGTGCTGTTCATTCTCGGTGTGACCCGCGACGAGGTCGAGGCTGCGGACGCCGTCGACGGTGGCGTACGACGCGTACCGATTCCATGAGTTCCGATCCAGCAGTCAGTTCCGATCCCGATTCTCGCTGGCGCGAGCGCCACGCGGTGTTGGCCGCTGGGTACGGTGGGCGAGACGATCCCGCGGATCCGGCACTGGTGTTGGCGATGCCGATCATTCTCCACATCCCGAAGGCAGACCCGCCGAAGCGCACTGCACTGCTCGAGGCTGCCGCAACGGCGGCAGTGGCGCTTTGCCTGGACGAACGCGTCGGGTTCACCGAAGACGGGGAGCCCGGCCCGTGGCACGAGGACTATTCGGCGTGGGTGGGTGCCCGGATCCGGAAAGTGTCTCGCCGAGCGCGTGGAGCCCAGTGGCTCGCCGCGCAAGAGGTACCGGGAATCACCGTCGACGTGGATGGTGCCCAGGCGCGGGCTCTAGTTCCCGGGCCGGTCGGAGAACTGGACCCGCGAATCAAGAAGTTGCAGATCGGTGGCACCGACCTGGAGCACGACGAGCCTGGCCAGCCAGAGCCCGGTCTTCCGGTGCTGTGGATCGACTCGGCGCTCGAGATGACGGTAGGCAAGGCGTCGGCACAGGTAGGGCATGCCTCGATGTTGTTGGCAGCGGCCATGTCCGAGAAACAGTGCTGGGTATGGGCGCAGAACGACTTTCGCTGCTCGGTACGCGACGCAAGTCCGAAACAGTGGGCCGAGGCAGTAGACCGATTGAAGCGGTCGGAGGCTGTCGCGGTTCGCGACGCAGGGTTCACGGAAGTGGCACCAGGCTCCATGACAGTCATCGCGGTTCCGTAGAGACCTAACCGACCAGTCCAGTATCGACAACTTGGCTATGGATGAACAGTCCAGTGGCCTTCAAGATAGTCGAGTGTTGATACGGAGATTCGCCTCGCTGTTCGTTGGTCTGTGGTTGTACGGCTTCTCGATGGCCATGATGATCACAGCCGGCCTCGGACTGGACCCCTGGGATGTGTTCCATCAGGGCGTGGCCGAGCATGTTTCGCTGAGTTTCGGCGTGATCACTGCGATTACCGGTGCGGTGGTCCTGCTGCTCTGGATTCCGATCCGTCAGCGGCCAGGGTTCGGCACGGTCGCCAATGTCGTGGTCATTGCAATCTCGGTGGATACTTCACTGGCCTTCTTACCGGTCTTTAATTCCATGCCAGTTCGCGCCGCGATCATGGTCGCGGGAATCCTCCTCAACGGACTGGCCAGCGTTCTCTACATCGGGGCAGGCATGGGGCCCGGTCCCCGCGACGGGTTGATGACAGGACTGGTGGCGCGCACCGGCTTGTCGGTCAGGCTCGTGCGAACCAGCATCGAAATCGCGGTCCTCGCTACCGGATGGCTCCTCGGTGGAACGGTTGGCGTCGGAACAGTGTTGTACGCCTTCGGGATCGGGCCGACCATTCAATTACTGATCAAGTTGCTGCCGGATTCCATGACAGCAGCGGTTACCGGCGGACGTGTCACGGAACGTAAGGCCAAGACCGTGGGTCCGGTCAATGAGATCTCCGTGCCGACGGGAACTTCGGCCGTGGAGGCAGGTTCGCCGGTCGGTGACGCCGAATCGAACGATGCAGTCAAGGTGCCGTCGAACCATTCCGGAGTGCCGACGGTGACCTGAACCGGTCCACCGGAATGCAGGATCAGGAGCCAACTGTCGTCACCGAGTGGGCGCCCGGTCCGAGTGTGAGACCGAACGTCGGCTCCGTCGATCCAGGCCTGCAGCGTTCGGTGACTCTCGTCGTACCATGCGGTGTCGTCGAACTCGACGCCGGCAGCGTCGAACCAGACGAGGTCCGGGTGTTCCAGTCTTCTTCTGCCTTCGAAGAATTCGGGCTGACGCAACGCCGGTGCCGCTCGGCGTAATCCGAACGCTCGGGAGACGAACTGCACCAACGACTGATCGGCCGCCGTCCAGTCCAGGGCCCACGAATCGGCTGGGGAGGCAAGTGTGGGAACACAATACGCGTTGTTGTTTCCGCCGAGACTGTGGCCGAACTCGTCTCCGGCGGTGAGCATCGGTGTGCCTGTCGACAGCACGAGCGTGGCCAGTAGCGCCCGTACATGACGTGCCCTGGCGTCCTGAATCTCGGGATCGGTGCTGGGGCCTTCGATTCCGTGGTTGAACGAATCGTTGTGATCGGCGCCGTCACGATTGTCTTCACCGTTGGCTTCGTTGTGCTTGTGGTTGTACGCGACCAGATCGGCGGCGGTGAACCCGTCGTGCGCTGTGACGAAGTTGATCGACGCCCATGGGCGACGGCCGCTGCCGGCAAAGATGTCCTCGGAACCGGCGAGGCGCGACGCGACCTTCCGGACGCTGGAGCCGCCGTTCCAGAAATGGCGAATAGTGCTGCGGTACTTGTCGTTCCATTCCGACCATTGGAGTCCGAAGTTTCCGACCTGGTAACCGTCGGCAGTGGCATCCCACGGTTCGGCGATGAGCTTGCACCGGGTCAGTACCGGATCGGAGGAGATGGCCGACAAGATGGACGCCCGCTGGTCGAAGCCGCCGCCGCGCGGCCTACCCAACGCGCTCGCGAGATCGAATCGGAAGCCGTCGACACCCATTTCGGTGGCCCAATAGCGGAGGCTGTCGGTGATCATGCGGACGGCGATGGGGGAGCAGGCGTCGACCGTGTTGCCGCACCCGGTCAGGTCGATGTCGCGGCCGTCGCCGTCGAGAAGGTAGTAGCCGGGGCCGTCCAAACCTCGCCAGCTGACACTGATTCCGTCGACACTCTGCTCGCAGGTGTGGTTGTAGACGACGTCGAGGATGACCTCGATGCCTGCCGCGTGTAGTGCGTCGACCATGATCCGGAACTCGGTGACTTCGCCGCCCGAAGTTGCCGCGTATCCGGGATGCGGGGCGAAGTACGACGCCGTCGAGTATCCCCAGTGGTTGCGCATCCCTCGCTCGCGGACGCTCTGTTCGGTCAGAAACGCCTGTACGGGAAGCAGTTCCACGGCGGTGACGCCGAGTGAGACGAGGTGATCGATCACGGCCGGTGCCGTCAGGCCGAGGTACGTTCCGCGGTGGGCGGCGGGTACTCCTGGATGACTGGCGGTGTACGCGCCCACATGCAGTTCGTAGATCACGCTTTCCTCCCACGGCGTCTCGAGGCGGGCTCCGGCGGGCACGAGGCCGGGAGTCACCACGGACAGCGGCACGTGGCCGAGCGAGTCGAGGGTAGACGGGTCGCCGAAAGGATCGTCGGCGTACGACAGGAGGGCACGGTGGTCACCGAGTTCCCCCTCGATGCGGCACGCCCACGGATCGATGAGCAGCTTGTGTGGGTTCAGTCTCAGTCCGGCGCGTGGATTCCACGGGCCGCTTGCCCGAATTCCGTATCGCTGCCCCGCACCGATCCCGGCGATGATCCCGTGCCAGATTCCGTACGTGTGTTGCCGGAGTTCGACGCGATCTTCGTTTCCGTCCTGGTCGATCAGGCAGATCTGGACGCTCGACGCAGCTGGTGCGTGGACCGCGAACTGGGTTCCGGAGTCCACGATGTTGGCGCCGAGTGGGAACGGAGACCCGGGCGTCGGGGTGCGAGTTTCGATGAGAGGCGACACGCAAGATGATCCTGCCGTGAACGGCCGGAGAATGTGCGGGAAGATGTTCGGGTGCCGCTACCTGATCCAGATCTGCTCATCGATTTCGACAACGTACTCATCCGTCGGGGAGGGTCCACTCTGGTGGGGCCCGTCACCTGGAAAGTGGAGCTGGACGAGCGATGGGTGGTGCTCGGACCCAACGGTGCCGGCAAGACCTCGCTGCTGCGCATCGCGGCCGGTGAGACTTTCCCGACCAGTGGTTCTGCCCACCTCCTTGGCGAAGTTCTCGGCAAGGTCGACGTCAACGAGTTGCGCCCGCGAATCGGTTTGTCCTCGTCGTCGTTGGCGAACCGCGTGCCCGGCGACGAGAAGGTCAGCGACCTCGTCGTGTCGGCGGGCTACGCCGTTCTCGGTCGGTGGCGCGAGGAGTACGAATCCATGGACACCTCGCGCGCTGTGGAGATGCTCGAAAGCCTCGGCGCCGAGCACCTGGCGGATCGCACGTACGGGACGCTTTCCGAAGGCGAGCGCAAGCGCGTCCTCATCGCGCGAGCCTTGATGACCGATCCCGAACTTCTTCTCCTGGACGAGCCCGCCGCCGGGCTCGATCTCGGTGGCCGTGAGGAACTCGTGGCCAGACTCGCCGAACTGGCTGCCGATCCGGACGCCCCGGCTACCGTTCTGATCACCCATCACGTCGAGGAGATCCCGCCGGGATTCACTCACGCACTCCTTCTCAAGGAAGGTGAGGTCGTCTCTCAGGGCCTTCTGGACGACGTCATCACCGCAGAAAATCTGAGCGCGGCATTCAGCCAGTCCATCAGCCTCGACAAGGCGGACGGCCGATACTTCGCGCGCCGCGCGAGGCCGTCCGGAGCTCATCGCGCGTGAGCTTCAGTGGGACCTGAAATGCGTCCCAGATCACAGATCGCGTAGGTTCGCGAAGCATGGCTAACGAGAATGCAAATGCTGTCCCCGAGCCCAAGGATGCGTCGACCGTCATCTTGGTGCGCGATGCCGAATCCGGGATCGAGATCTTCCTGCTTCAACGAGTACAGGGGATGGCGTTTGCCGGGGGCATGACGGTCTTCCCCGGCGGAGGCGTCGACAAGTCCGATGCGACGGCAGAGGTCGAGTGGGCCGGACCGTCGGTCGAGTGGTGGGCCGAGCGGTTCAGCACGGATGTGGCTCGGGCGAAGGCTCTCGTCTTGGCTGCGGTGCGGGAAACGTTCGAGGAGTGCGGCGTCCTACTCGCCGGACCGACCGCGGACACCGTCGTCGCGGACACGGCCGGCTACGCCCAGGACCGAGTAGCTCTCGAAAAGCACGAGCTGTCGTTCAGCGATTTCCTGAAGAAGGAGAACCTGGTCCTGCGAACGGATCTGCTGCGGCCGTGGGCGAACTGGATCACGCCGGTGGGCGAGACCCGCCGCTACGACACGCGCTTCTTCGTCGCAGCGTCACCGACCGGACAGATCGCGGACGGGGTCACCTCCGAGGCCGCCGAGGTGCGTTGGCAGAGCCCGCAGGACGCGCTGGCGCATTGGCGGGAGGGTGGCAGCATCCTGTTGCCGCCGACGTGGAGTCAGCTGACCGAATTGGCCAAGTTCAGCTCGGTGGCGGAGATACTCGCAGCCGAGCCGGAGATTCCCGTCATCCTGCCTACGTTGATCACCGACGAGGAGACTCTGCGCGTCGAGTTCCCGAATCAGGACGGTTACTACGTCGCCGGGCCGCATCCGTGGTCGGTCAAGGCGGCAAAGTAACCTCTCGATCATGGCTGAATTTGTGACTCTCGAGGTTTCCGAAGGCATCGGCACCATCCGTCTGGCGCGCCCGCCCATGAACGCTCTGAACCGTCAGGTCCAGGACGAGTTGGCTGCTGCCGCACACGCTGCGACCGTCGACAAGGCAGTCAAGGCCGTCATCGTCTACGGCGGCGAGAAAGTCTTCGCAGCAGGTGCCGATGTCAAGGAAATGGCCGAGATGGATTACGGCCAGATCCGTGACGCCATCGGTGGCATGCAGGCCGGGCTCGGCGCCGTGGCGTCCATCCCGAAGCCGACCGTTGCCGCGATCACCGGATACGCACTCGGTGGCGGACTCGAAGTTGCACTCTCGGCCGATCGCCGGATCGTCGGAGACAACGCCAAGCTCGGAGTTCCGGAGATTCTGCTCGGAATCATTCCCGGTGGCGGCGGAACGCAGCGCCTGGCTCGTCTGATCGGACCGGCCAAGGCCAAGGATCTGGTCTTCACCGGCCGTTTCGTCGGGGCTGACGAGGCGTTGGCCATCGGTTTGGTCGACGAGGTCGTCGCTCCCGACGACGTGTACACCGCCGCTCGCACGTGGGCCTCGCAGTTCGTCGGGGGAGCGTCACGTGCGTTGGCTGCTGCCAAGGCAGCCATCGACGAGGGTCTGAACACCGACCTGGAATCCGGGCTCAAGATCGAGCAGCATCTGTTCGCCGGATTGTTCGCGACCAAGGATCAGGCGATCGGCATGGAGTCGTTCATCGCCAACGGTCCGGGCAAGGCCGAGTTCACGGGCGAGTAGGCTCCCCTAAACTAGAACTTGTTCATCTCTTACCAGCGAGTAGGATAGCCGCCATGACAGCCAGCCCGAATGACGACGCAACCGTCACGCCGCCCGCCGCTACCGACACCTCGGTAGTCGACCCCGCGCCGCGGCCGCACGCCACGGCCGAAGAGGTCGAGGCCGCTCGTAAGGACACCAAGCTCGCCCAGGTGCTCTACCACGACTGGGAAGCCGAAACCTACGACGACAAGTGGTCCATCTCGTACGACGAGCGCTGCATCGACTACGCACGTGGTCGTTTCGACGCCGTCGCGGGCGATCAGCCGCTCCCGTACGAGCGCGCCCTCGAACTGGGTTGCGGCACCGGATTCTTCCTCCTGAACCTGATGCAGGGTGGAGTCGCCAAGACCGGTTCGGTCACCGACCTCTCGCCCGGCATGGTCAAGGTCGCACTGCGCAATGCAGAAAGCCTCGGACTTCCGGTCGACGGCCGTGTTGCCGATGCCGAGACCATTCCGTACGAGGACAACACCTTCGACCTGGTCGTCGGCCACGCCGTGCTGCACCACATTCCCGACGTCGAGAAGTCGCTGCGCGAGGTCCTTCGTGTCCTCAAGCCCGGCGGCCGTTTCGTCTTCGCCGGTGAGCCCACGACTGTCGGTAACTTCTACGCCCGCTGGCTCGGCCGCGCGACGTGGGAAGCAACCACACGCGTGACCAAGCTGCCGTTCCTGGCAGATTGGCGTCGCCCGCAGGAAGAGCTCGACGAGTCCTCTCGCGCAGCAGCGCTCGAAGCAGTCGTCGACATCCACACGTTCGACCCCACCGACCTCGAGAACATGGCGAAGTCCGCGGGAGCCGATCAGGTCCACGCTGCCACCGAGGAATTCGCCGCGGCGCTTCTCGGATGGCCGGTCCGTACCTTCGAAGCAGCTGTTCCGCCGGAGAAGCTCGGTTGGGGCTGGGGACGTTTCGCTTTCGGTGGTTGGAAGACGCTCAGCTGGGTCGACGAGAAGGTGCTCCGCCACGTCGTTCCTCGCGGATTCTTCTACAACGTCATGATCACCGGCGTGAAGCCCGGCAACTGAATTGGGTTATGACTTCACCCTCGGCGACGTCGACTATCTCGGAAGTGATTCCGGCGTAGCTGCCTTGGCCGAGGTGGATCAGCTCGAACTGTCCACGCGTACGCGTCTGGCCGACATCGGCCGGGCGCGTACGCGTTTCGGTGATCACATGCCTGCGCTCGTGGACACCGTCCTGCTTCGACGCAAGGCCGCTTCGAAACTGCCCGGCAGTGATCAGTGGTTGTTCACGGACGACGCGATGCAGCAGGCCACTCCCGGTGTTGTGGCGGCGCACCGCGCGCAGCGTCTGATCGGGCGCGACGTCCACGACGTGACGTGCTCAATCGGCGCCGAACTGCATGCCTTGACCGGAGTTGCGCATCGCGTGATCGGCAGCGACATCGATTCCGTTCGCCTGGCGATGGCACAGCGCAATGTGCCGAGCGCAGCGTTGTTGCGGGCCGACGCGCTCCGCCCGACGACACGCGACACCGTCGTACTGGCGGACCCCGCCCGGCGATCGGGCGGTCGCCGCACTCACGATCCGGCAGCGTTGATGCCGCCGCTACCGGACCTCATCGAGGCGTACTCCGGCCGTGATCTCGCGGTGAAGTGTGCTCCCGGACTCGATTTCGACAATCTGGGCTGGGACGGGGAAGTCGAGGTCGTCTCGCTCGACGGCGGCGTCAAGGAAGCATGCCTGTGGTCGACGGGACTGGCCGAGTCCGGCGTCACGCGTCGAGCTTCGGTGCTTCGCTCCGGCGGGAGCGGGTGGGCGATCACCGACGCCGAGGACGACGTGATTCCGGAGCAAGCTCCGGGGGAGTGGATCATCGACCCGGACGGAGCGGTAGTGCGCGCAGGCCTCGTGCGCCACTACGCGGCCAGACACGGCCTCTGGCAGCTCGATCCACGCATCGCTTATCTGACCGGTGACAGCGTCCCTGAGGGAGTTCGCGGATTCCGGATCCTCGAGCAGATCAAGTACTCGGAGAAACTGCTCAAACAGACACTGTCCAAGCGGGACTGCGGTGTGGCCGAAATTTTGGTGCGAGGAGTCGACGTTGACCCGGCAGTGCTGCGTCCACGGCTCAAGCTCAAGGGCTCGCTTGCGCTGAGCGTCGTGATCGTGCGGATCGGACGATCGGCGTCGGCCTTCATCTGTGAGGCGTCCCGCTAGCTCACTTGAAGACGAACAGCTCACCGATTGCGCTGGGCGTCAACACTTCGCCCTTGGGGCCGATCGAGGTGCCGACGGTGAAGCCGACTGCTCCCGGCAACGTGTCCTGATCCACCGTCTCACCGGTTTCGGTGTCGAAGGTGATCAGGCTCAGTCCGTTCTCACCCTCGCGGACGACGGTGTATCCGGTGTTGCCGGCGGTCTGCGCCGGAACGCCCAGTTGCAGAAGGTCTTTACGTTCCCAGGCCAGTTCGGCGTGATCTCCCTCGTCGCGCACGGCAAGGAGGTGGCCCTTGTCGCCGCCGGCGGGAATGATCAAACCGTCGTCGGACGTCGAGGCACTACCGGCCGAGTTGAAGCCGATGTCGTAACTCCACCTGGTGTCACCGGTTTCGGCGTTCACTGCCCAGAGAGATCCGTTGTTGTCGGTGGCGTACACGGTCTTGCCGTCCTTCGACAGGTCCGGGCTCGACGCCGTTCCACCGGGAAGCGCGTCGGTGGACCACTCGCGGGTGATGGACGGATTGTCGCCGCCCGTGTACTTCATGGCGACCAGATCGGCTGCCTGAGAACTGGGTCCGTAGAAGGTGAAGTAGAACTTGCCGGTGCCCAGGTCCACTGCCGGCGTATTGGCCACCGGGCAGCCGGACGTGCCGAGGAAGCACTCGTTCAGACCCTTGTTGTCGGGAATGAGTTCTGCATTCGCGCCCTGGTCGATCGACGGCGGCGGGATCAGGTCGAACGACGGAACCACTTTGGCGCCGGTCTGCGGGTCGAGCACGTTGATCTGACCCAATTGGGTGATGAACAACAGGTTTCCGTCGCCGGTGAACTGCGACGAGAGAGGAGTGCCTACAACGAGCGTGCGCCAACGCAATTGACCAGTCTCGGTGAAGGACATCATCGCGCCGCTCTCACCGACGTAGACATTGGTGGCCGTGTCGACGATGGGCGTGGACGCGACTACTCCGTCGTTGAGTCGAGCGCACCATTTCTTGCGACCCGTATCCATCTGGAACGAGAAGAGATTGCAGCCGTTCTCGGTGCGGGCGGTGACGAAGCTCTGGCCGTTCGCGGCCACCGAGGCGTACGCGGCAACCGGACCGCCGAGAGGGCGTGACCATGCGAACTCGACATCGCGTGATCCGGTGACCGGGCTCGTGTCGCTGTTGCGGGCGTCGGCATGCATGGCCGGCCAACCCGCCGACGCGTACCGGTCCACCCGTCCGTCGTCGCTGCCGCAACCGGCGATCAGGGCCGCAGCGATCGCCGTCGACACCATCACGGACGACCGTAGGACCCGCCGCATCACAATCTCCCTGCCTTCACTTGATCAAGAGCCCTCGGTAACTGCACAAGCCCGGACCAGAGACTATCCCGACCGGGGCAACGTGACGGGGCACACCCCGAGGGTCGGTGAGTCGGCCCCACGTAGGCTGAACACTCATGACGAGCATGTGGGGCGCACCGTTGCGCACTCGATGGCGGGGATCACGCCGAGGCGACAGCGATCAGGCCAAGTTCTTGACGGTCGATTCCCTCAAATGGGTTCTGGCGAACAAGGCGTACACACCCTGGTATCTGGTGCGGTACTACCGTCTCGCCAAGTTCAAGATGGCCAACCCGCACGTGATCCTGCGCGGCATGGTGTTCCTCGGCAAGAACGTCGAAATCCATTCGACCCCCGACCTGTCCCGCCTCGAGATCGGGCGCTGGGTACACATCGGCGACGGCAACGCGATCCGTTGCCACGAAGGTTCGCTGCGCATCGGCGACAAGGTCGTCTTCGGCAAGGACAACGTCGTCAACACCTACCTCGACATCGAAATCGGTGCGTCGACGCTCGTAGCCGACTGGTGCTACATCTGCGACTTCGACCACCGCATGGACGACATCAACACACCGATCAAGGACCAGGGCATCGTCAAGGGCCCCGTCCGTATCGGCCCGGACACCTGGGTGGCAGCGAAGGTCACCGTGCTGCGAAATACCCGCGTCGGACGCGGTTGTGTCCTCGGTGCGCACGCCGTCGTCAAGGGAGACATCCCGGACTACAGCATCGCGGTCGGCTCGCCCGCGAAGGCGGTCAAGAACCGCAGGTCCGATTGGGAAGCCGGCGCAGCCGATCGTGCAAAGTACATCGCGGCACTCGAGGACATCGCACGCAAGAAGGCTGCTGCGGACGCTGCCGACGCGTCGTCGGCGTCGTAGCTCACTTTTTGGCAGAACCAGCGATTACTTTCGGCGCCGCCACCGGTCTGTATCGGTATCGGCGCCGAAAGTCTGCGCCGGTGAAAGGAGTGCCGACATGAGCGAACAGACACCCGAATGGGTCGTGGCGCAGCGCCGCGAACTGGTGGGATTTCTCGAAGGCCTGAGCGCGGAGCAGTGGAACGCGCCGACCCTGTGCGACGGGTGGCGGGTCCGCGAAGTGATCGCGCACATCACCATGCCCTACCGATACTCGGCGCCGCGATTCGTCGTGGAAATGGTCAAGTCACGCGGAAACTTCAACAAGATGTCGAATCGGCGAGCGCTCGCCGACGCGTCGGAAGTCGGTGAGCAACAACTGCTTGCCTCGCTTCGCGACAACGTCGCACACCCGTGGAAGCCGCCGGGCGGTGGCTTCGAGGGCGCACTCTCACACGACGTGATCCACGGTCAGGACATTCGCGTGGCACTCGGCGACGACTACGTGGTACCCGAAGACCGGCTCACTCGTGTGCTCAGCGGACTCTCGCCCAAAACCGTGAAGTATTTCGGAACTGACCTCGACGGCGCTCGGTTGCGCGCCGACGACCGAGACTGGACGTACGGCGCCGGCGCCGAGGTTCACGGAGCGGCGCAGGACTTGTTGCTGGTGTTGTGTGGCCGGATGTTGCCACCAGGCCATCTGCTCGGGGATGCGAGTTCTCGCTTCACCGCGCCCCTCCCGACCCGCTGAGGTCAGCGCTTCAGCGACCAGGGAGCGGCCGCTCGGGAATCTGCGGCCGCGCCAACGGCTGCCGCACCCGACGCTTTGCGCCCGCGTAGACGTGAGCAGTCTCCTCGGCGACCTGATGCCAGTCGAAGTCCGACGTCAGGCGTGCCCGGGCGGCCACTGCCCGTTCCTGCGCCCCGGCGGGATCGTCGAGAACCTCGCGGACCGCCGAGGTGAGCCCGGCGATGTCACCCGGTTGGAACGACATCCCGGTCACCCCGTCGACGACGGCTTCGCCCAGTCCGCCTGCGGTGGACGTGATCAGCGGCGTGCCGGCTGCCGCCGCTTCGAGGGCGATGATCCCGAACGGCTCGTAGCGCGACGGCAGGACGATGGCGTCCGCTCCGTGCAGCCAGCTGAGCAGTTCCGTGTGATCGAGGTTGCCGAGAAAGTCCACTGCCCGCGCGACGCGATGTGTGCGCGCCTGTTGGTAGAGCCAGGTGAACTGGGTGCCTTCGCCCGCGATCGCGAGGGTCGTGCCGGGGTGGCTACGACGGATTCGGGGGAGTGCCGCGATAGCGTCCTGCACACCCTTCTCGTATTCCAGGCGGCCGACGAAGAGGAGTTTCGGCGGCCCTGACCGCGGGCCACGTTCGCGAAAGTTCCACGTGGTCACGTCGATTCCGTTGCGGATGACAGTGATCGGCGGCAGCGTCGGACCGTAGAGTTCGGTCACTTCTTCCTGCATGGACGCCGAACAGGTTATGAGAGAGTCGGATTCGTTTGCCAGCCACCACTCGACCGAGTGGACCTGGCGGTTGATGCGTCCGGAGATCCAACCGCTGTGGCGACCCGCCTCGGTGGCGTGAAGGGTGGAAACCAGTGGGACGTCATAGAATTCGGCCAAGGCGATCGCCGGATGTGCGACCAGCCAGTCGTGTGCGTGCACGACGTCCGGTTGCCAGCCCTCGCCCACTCCTGGCTTGTGCAGCGCCATCCCGGCACGGACCATCGCGTGACCCATCGCGAGGGTCCACGCGAGCATGTCCTCGCCGAAGACGAAGTGTGCCGGGTCCTCGGCCACTGCGACGACCAGTACGCCTTCGGAGATGTGCGTGACCGTCGGGTGCGTCGACGCATCGGTGCCGGAGGGGCGGCGCGAGAGAACCACGACTTCGTGGCCTGCAGCCGCAAGCTCGGTGGCGAGATGGTGGACGTGTCGGCCGAGGCCGCCGACAACGACCGGTGGGTACTCCCACGAGACGATGAGAATCTTCACGACGCGCTCCCGTTCACCAGTTCTGTGTCAGGCAGACGGCGAGCATCCAGCCCCGGGAACAATCCGTCGGCGCGATTCCAGCCTTCGGCCAGCCGCTCGGCCACGGCATCGCGGCCGGAAACGAGCGCTTCGGAGATTTCCCGGGTCGCGTGGGCGTGCTTGTGTGCGCGTTCGCGGGCGTACCCCGCGGCCGAATCCTTGCTCACCATGAATGCCCAATCGCTCGAAACTGTCATCAGTGTCTCGCGAAGGACCTGATCGTTGACCCGGTTTCGCAGTTCCGGTCGGCCGGGTGCGTTGTCGCGGCCGCGAGACTTGTCCACGGTGGTGAGGGCGGTATCGACCACCTCGGAGTTCAGTTGCACGAGGTCGGACACCTGATCGCCGGCCCATACGCGCCAGTCCTTGCCCGATCCCCAGGACGAATCCTCGAGCTGAACGGGTTCGCCCACGTATCCCGATTCCTTGGCGTCGGCGAGGGTGCCGACGCGAATTCCGGCTTCCGGAAGCGCGCGCAGGAGTTTTTCGAGCCACTGCGGGCCTTCGTGCCACCAGTGCCCGAACAGTTCGGTGTCGAATGCTGCGACCACGAGGGCGTCGCGGCCGATGCGGGTGGATTCACTGCGCAGACGCGCCCGAACGGTTTCGACGAAGTCGGCGACATGCTTGTCGACGGCGGCGGCGGCGAGTTCGGGGTCGTACGGCAACTTGTCGGCGGAGTCGACGGTCCGTCCGGTGACCCGCGACGGCTTGAGGCCCGTCTCGTGGTCGTAGGTGTGGAAGTCGCGGTAAGCAGCGTGACCCGGATATCCGGATTTCGGGGACCAGACGCGGTAGCTGACCTGCAGGTCGCGGCCGAAGGCAACCACGTCGGATTCTCGAACCGGGCGACCGAGGGACGTGTCGCCGCGCAAGGCGGGACCGTCGACCATGAAGTGGGTGACACCCGCTTCGGCGTACCCGCGCTCCATGCCCGGGGTGTACCCGCACTCGGGCCCCCAGATCCCGGTCGGAGTGTGGTTCCACCGGGCATGCGCGTCGGCGAGACCTTCGCGGAGGGAGAACGCACGCAAGCGAGGGTCGAGCAGCGGCTGGAACGGGTGGGCCAGCGGCCCGCCGAGAAGCTCGAAGGCCTCGCGGTCGATGAGGTCGCGGAACACGGGTGAGGCGCCGTGCTGCCAATGAGTCTCGAAATCTTCGAGAGCCGCTGCGGACGCTCGGTGTTCGCGCGCTCCGAGTTCGCGGTGCGCTGCGTCCGGCATGCCGGCGGCCTCGTGTGCACGGATCTGCCAGTTGCCGAGCCAGTGATGCATACCGGCGAGGCAGTGGGGATCGTCCAACTGGGCCGCGAGCACCGGCGTGATTCCCAGCGTCAGCAGGTGCGATCGGCCCTCGTCGGCCAGGCGTCGTAGCGCGGCGGCGAGCGGAATGTACGACGCAGCCCAGGACTGGTAGATCCATTCCTCGCCGACGGGCCATCTGCCGTGGTTGGCGAGCCACGGCAGATGGGAGTGCAGAACCAGGGCGAACATCCCCGGTTCGGTGACGGGTGTTGCGTTACTCACTCGCCGGATTCCTTCACGGCAGTTTCTTTCACGGCGATAGCGACGAGGTCGAGGCTGTCGTCGATGTCGGGTTCGCTGATGCTGAAGTCGTCGACGGTGATGCCTTCGACGTCGCGGGTGAGATCGTCGGGCCAGGGCTCACCGGCCAACGCGCGGTCGATCTGCGCGTTGATGAACGATCCGCCGTGCTTGGCGTCGAGTTCCTTCAGGCGTGAACCGTGGTGGACGCCGGTCATCAACTGAACGCGGAATCCGGCGTCTTCGAGCAATTCGGTCATTTCGGCGGCGTTGAGCTCACGAGTGTGGAAAGGGTTGAGCGGCGTGTCGCGGCCGGGGGAGAACGTGATCCGGTTGGGGGTACTGATCAGAAGTTCACCGCCGGGGGCGAGAACTCGGAAGCACTCGCGCAGGAACTGACCCTGATCCCACAGGTGCTCGATCACCTGGAAATTGACGACGACGTCAACCGAGTTGTCGGCCAGTGGAAGCTCGGCGAGGTTGCCGTGGAGCATCTCGACGCGGGGGTAGCGCGCGCGGACGTGTTCGACCGCGGAGATGTCGTAGTCGAGGCCGGTAACCTTCGTTGCGACGTCCGCAATCATGTTGGCGCCGTAGCCTTCTCCGGATCCGGCCTCGAGGACTCGGCGGTCCGTGCAGCGCTCCAGAAGTGCGCGGTACACCACTTCGTGGCGTCGGAACCAGTAGTTCTCCTCGGGGATTCCTGGCACGGTTCGTTCGCCCGTCAAGGGCAGGGGTGCGTCCTCGTGGTTGCTGACACTCGTTTCACTCACCCGTGCGAGATTAGTGCCATCCGAGTAGAACGTGTTCGCCGTGGTCCAGATCACTGCTGTCAATTCCTGTTCGTGCCGTTATGGTGGACGAGGTTCCACGTTAAGTTACCCACCGGTAACTTAACGTGGGGTAATCTAACGCACAGCCGACGTGAACCGAGAAATTCGCCCGTGGGGAGACCTGTCGGACTCTCTTTTCGGACGCTCGGACTGCGCGAGCACCACAGACGATTTATCAGGTGAATTACACACAGGAGGTCGACGAAGACCCATGACGAATATCGTTGTTTTGATCAAGCAGGTCCCCGACACATGGTCCGAGCGCAAGCTGACCGACGGCGACTACACGCTTGACCGTGAAGCCGCTGACGCAGTCCTCGACGAGATCAACGAGCGCTCCGTCGAAGAAGCACTCCTCATCAAGGAAGCTCAGGGCGGTGAGGTAACGGTGCTGTCCGCAGGTCCCGACCGCGCCACCGACGCTATCCGCAAGGCTCTGTCGATGGGCGCCGACAAGGCCGTCCACATCAACGACCCGGCACTGCACGGCTCCGACGCGATCCAGACCGCATGGACGCTCGCTGCTGCTCTCGGACAGATCACCTTCGAGAACGACGAGCCTGCCGACCTGATCATCGCCGGCAACGAGGCCACCGACGGCCGCGTCGGCGCTGTTCCGGCCATCGTCGCCGAGTACCTGGGCATCCCGCAGCTCACGCAGCTGCGCAAGGTCGTCGTCGCCGACGGCAAGATCACCGGTGAGCGCGAGACCGACGAGGGCGTCTTCGGCCTCGAGGCTTCGCTGCCCGCGATCGTCTCGGTCACCGAGAAGATCAACGAGCCGCGCTTCCCGTCCTTCAAGGGCATCATGGCCGCGAAGAAGAAGGAAGTTCTCGTTTACACGCTGGCCGACCTCGGAGTCGACCCGGAGACCGTCGGAGTTGCCAACGCCGGCACCACCGTGACGTCCTCCACCCCGAAGCCCCCCCGTACCGCTGGTGAGCGCATCGCCGACGAGGGAGACGGTGGCACCAAGATTGCCGCTTACCTCGTCAGCAACAAGGTCATCTGATCGCGCCCTTCTAGACATCCAGCAGAAGAACTCAGGGAGAGTTAAGTCATGGCAGAAGTACTTGTGCTCGTAGAGCACGCAGAGGGTGCGCTGAAGAAGGTCAGCACCGAACTCATCACCGCTGCACGCGCACTCGGTGAGCCGTCGGCAGTTGTCGCCGGCCCCGCGGGCACCGCAGCAAAGCTCGCCGACGCTCTGGCAGCAGCCGGAGCCGAGAAGATCTACGTCGCCGAGTCCGACGACATCGACGGCTACCTCGTCACCCCCAAGGTCGACGTTCTCGCCGCTCTGGTCGAGTCCACCAGCCCGGCAGCAGTCATCACCGCAGCCGGCACCGAGGGCAAAGAGGTTGCCGGTCGTCTGGCCGCACGTCTGGGCTCCGGACTGCTGACCGACGTCATCGAGATCAAGGCTGACGGCACCGGCGTCCACTCCATCTTCGGTGGCGCGTTCACCGTCGAAGCCAAGGCCAACGGCGACGTTCCCGTCTACTCGGTTCGTCCGGGTGCAGTCGAGGCTGCTCCGCAGGCCGGCGCAGGCGAGCAGATCACCGTCGAGGTTCCGGCTCAGGACGAGAGTGCCGTCAAGGTCACCTCGCGTGAGCCCATCGTCGGCGGCGACCGCCCCGAGCTCACCGAGGCGTCGGTTGTCGTCTCCGGTGGACGTGGCGTCGGCAGCGCGGACAAGTTCTCCGTCGTCGAAGAGCTGGCCGATTCCCTCGGTGCTGCAGTCGGTGCTTCGCGTGCCGCTGTGGACTCGGGTTACTACCCCGGACAGTTCCAGGTCGGTCAGACCGGTAAGACGGTCTCCCCGCAGCTGTACATCGCGCTCGGCATTTCCGGTGCCATCCAGCACCGCGCCGGCATGCAGACGTCCAAGACCATCGTCGCGGTCAACAAGGACGAAGAGGCACCCATCTTCGAGATCGCCGACTTCGGCATCGTGGGCGACCTGTTCAACGTCGCACCGCAGCTCACCGAAGCTGTGAAGTCCCACAAGGGCTAAAAAGCACAAACTGCTGTGCGCCTTTATCAACCCCCCGCGGTTGATAAAGGCGCACAGTGCTTTATTCACCCGGCCTGCATCGGCATGTCACTTCGCCGATACCGAGACGCCGTTCGCGCTCGATAAACCTTGCGCATGACAATTACGTCAGTCCTTCGCTCCGCGAGTGACAATCTCGGCCGTGAGGTCGCCCAGCCGAGATATTCCCTGATCGTCTCCTCCGACCGCGAGCATCGTGTCGCAGCGCAGCGCCTTCGATACCGAGTGTTCGCCTCCGAGCCAGGCTTCTCCCTCCCGGCCTCGGCCGGGGTCTTCGAACTCGACGCCGACGGCTTCGACGAATTCTGTGATCATCTACTCGTTCGTGACAACATCACCGAGGAGTACGTCGGCTGCTACCGAATGCTGCCGCCGGATTCCGCTGCGGCGGCGGGTGGGTATTACACCGCAACCGAATTCGACATCTCCGCGCTCGATCCGGTGGCGAACAGGATCGTCGAAATGGGTCGCGCTTGCGTCGATCCCGCGCACCGCACCGGATCCGTCCTCAGCCTGATGTGGTCGGGCATTCTGCACTACCTCGAACTGACCGGATACGAGTGGGTGATGGGCTGCGTCTCCGTGCCCATCTTGCCGAGCCCCGATTCAATTGCCGGCGCCGATGTCCGCGGCGTCCGTGACTTCGTGATGAACAAACACGCCAGTCCGGGGTCGCGGCGGGTGACGCCACGAAACCCGGTGGTCCTCGGCGGTCTGACGCTCGACGAGATTGCCGCACCGGAACGCGTGACGATGCCGCCGTTGCTACGTGGCTACTTGCGGATGGGCGCGATGATCTGCGGGGAACCTGCTCACGATCCCGAGTTCGGTGTAGCCGATTTTGTTGCGCTGCAAGGCCTTCACTCCGCCAACAAGCGCTATCTGGAACGGCTGCGATCGGCGGCCGCCGCACACGAATCGGGGATCGGCTGATGACCGCGACGGTGCCGTACTGGGTGCCGACGAGCCCCTGCGGCGACGGGTGCCTACCCACGGACGCACCCGGTGTGTCGAGTATCACCGTGATGGCCCGCGGGGTCATGGTCGGCGCCGCACTGGTGACTGCGCCGGTGCTCTCGGCCGGCTGGCTGCTCCCGCGCACCTGGCGTACGGAGATGCAACGCGGATACTCGCGCGCGTTGCTGCGTTGTCTGGGAATGAAGCTCACGGTCGACGATCAGCGGTTGGGGCGCGCCGAACCGGCGGGCGTGATGGTTGTCGCCGGTCACGTGTCGTGGACCGACGTCCTCGTCGCGAGTGCCGTTGCCCCGGCCAACTTCGTCGCCCGTGCCGACCTGCTCGACTGGGCAGTGCTCGGTGGTCTCGCGCGCCGGATGCGCGTAGTGCCCATCGATCGCGCCCGACTGCGTGAACTTCCCGGAACCGTCGACGTCGTCCGCGAACGACTTCAGCGTGGTGTCCGCGTAATGGTGTTTCCCGAGGGAACGACCTGGTGCGGGCGGGCGTACGGAGGTTTTCGCCCGGCAATGTTCCAAGCTGCCGTCGACGCCGAATGCCCGGTTCAGCCGATGGCGATCCGCTACGAGAACGCCGACGGTTCCCTGTGCACCGGACCGTGCTTTGTCGGCACCGAAACTATCGGTCAGTCCATCCGTCGGATCCTGCGTCAGAAGAACGTCGAGGTGAAGGTCAGGCTGGCTCCGCTCGAGGAGGCAGGGGAGTGTCGAGTCGACCTCGCGCAGCGATGCGAGAGAGCCGTACGTGGCGTCGAAACCATCGATTTGGCAGCTCACGACATCTTCGACCCCGCACCGGAACTCGTGACACAAGCCGTGGGACAAATCGATACCTCCCCGGCAATGACCGCTTAGCCTGCTGAGCGAGGCTGGGCGGACTCTCGTGCTGGGCTATCCTTGTCAAGCCATGACTCTGCCTGCACCCAGTGCCCACGCCGGATTTCCGGTGTACCTCGATCATGCCGCCACGACTCCGATGTCGGCAGCCGCTATCGAGGCGATGACCGATACCTTCAAAACCGTGGGCAACGCGTCCTCGCTTCACGGTTCCGGCCGTGCGGCCCGGCGCCGCGTCGAGGAGTCGCGGGAATCGATCGCTGCCAGCCTGGGTGCGCGGCCTTCGGAGGTCATCTTCACCTCCGGCGGAACCGAGAGCGACAATCTCGCGGTCAAGGGCATCTACTGGGCTCGCCGTGACGCCGATCCGCGACGCACTCGCATCCTGGTCAGCTCCGTCGAGCATCATGCGGTGCTCGACGCCGTCGAGTGGCTCGAGCAGCACGAGGGTGCGCGCGTGACGTGGTTGCCGGTCGACGAGAACGGTGTCGTCGACCCGCGGACCCTGCGCGACGAGCTTTCCGTCCACGCCGACGAGGTAGCACTCGTTACGGTGATGTGGGCCAACAACGAGGTCGGCTCCATCATGCCGATCGTGGAGTTGGCGGAGATTTCGGCTGAGTTCGAGATTCCGATGCACAGCGACGCGGTCCAGGCCGTTGCGCAATTGCCGGTCGATTTCGCGGCGAGCAAGTTGTCCGCGCTGAGCATCGCGGCGCACAAGTTCGGTGGTCCGCACGGCGTCGGCGCACTGCTGCTCGGACGCCAGGTTCCGTGTGTGCCGCTCCTTCACGGCGGCGGACACGAACGTGATCTGCGTTCGGGCACTCCGGATACTGCGGGCGTTGTCGGGATGGCTGCGGCGCTGCGCGCAAACGTCGAGAACTTCGATTCCAGCACAAGGGAATTGGCGCAGTTGCGTGACCGTTTGATCGACGGAGTCCTGGAGATTCTTCCCGAGTCGGTGCTCAACGGCCCGACCGGATCCGATCGGCTTCCCGGTAACGCGCACTTCACCTTCCCCGGCTGCGAGGGCGATTCGTTGCTGATGCTGCTCGACGCCGCCGGTATCGAATGTTCCACCGGTTCGGCGTGCACCGCCGGTGTGGCCAGAGCCAGCCATGTCTTGATCGCGATGGGCGTCGAATCGCCCGTCGCGCGTGGCTCACTGAGATTTTCGCTCGGACATACGTCGAGTGTCACCGATGTGGACGCGCTGATCGCTGCGCTTCCACAAGTAGTAGAGCGCGCTCGGGCCGCCGGTCTTGCCGGTGCCGGTTCGCGTGGAGGGGATCGCTGATGCGAGTACTCGCAGCCATGAGCGGAGGTGTCGACTCCGCTGTCGCCGCCGCCCGCGCAGTTGCCGCCGGACATGACGTCGTCGGCGTTCATCTTGCGCTGTCCACGGCGCCGGGTGCATTGCGGACGGGTTCGCGTGGATGCTGCTCGAAGGAAGATGCCGGCGACGCCAGGCGCGCTGCCGACGTCCTCGGAATACCCTTCTACGTCTGGGATTTCGCCGATCGCTTCAAGGAAGACGTGATCGACGACTTCGTGGCGTCGTACGCAGCGGGTGAGACCCCCAATCCGTGTCTGCGGTGCAACGAGAAGATCAAGTTCACAGCACTGGCCGACCGTGCGGTCGCTCTCGGCTTCGATGCCGTGGCGACCGGTCATTACGCGCGCCTCGAAGACGGCGTCCTGCGCCGGGCGGTCGACGCGGACAAGGACCAGTCGTATGTCCTCGGTGTGCTGACGGCTGATCAGCTTTCGCGAGCGATGTTCCCGATCGGTGACACGCCGAAAGAACAGATCCGTGAGGAAGCCGCCGAGCGCGGTCTGGCTGTGGCGAACAAGCCTGACAGCCATGACATCTGCTTCATCCCGACCGGCGATACCCGAGCATTCCTGGGTGCGCGCATCGGCGTTCGTCCGGGAAGCGTCGTCGATGCCGATTCGGGTGAGGTCCTCGCTGCACACGACGGCGTACACGGCTTCACGATCGGACAGCGCAAGGGGCTCGGCGTCGAAGGTCCCGCAGGTGACGGCCGTCCGCGGTACGTGACCGCGATCGAGCCCGAAACCGGAACGGTGCGAGTCGGTTCGGCCAAGAATCTCGACGTCTGGGCCATCTCGGCCCAGCGCGCGATCTGGACCTCGGGCCAGGCGCCGGAAGGCCCCGTCGAGTGCATGGTGCAGGTTCGTGCGCACGGCGGACTTGCGCAGGCCGTCGCCGAGGCCGTCGACGACGGTACTTCGGGCGGCGGCATCTCCATTTCGTTGCGCGAACCACTGACCGGCGTCGCGAAGGGCCAGGCCGTCGTGCTGTATCGCCCCGACAGCGAACTGGGCGACCAGGTTCTCGGCAGTGGCACCATCTCCGGCACCGAATCCGAGCCGAACACACTGTGACACAGCAGGTTTCCATCGGTGGCCTCGTCACCGGAATCGGATCCTGGCCGGGCACGGACGCCCGCGAAAGCGCCGCAACCATCCTTGGCGAACTAGGCGGTTTCCCACACCTGGTGGAGTTGCCGAGCCGCGGTCTCGGCGCTGACATGGTCGGCCGAGCAGGCGCCATTCTGGTCGACATCAACCTCGATGCCTCAACCCGCGCCTATCGCGTCGTGCCTCGGCGGGGCAACGTCGCGAAGCGAGCCGAGGACTTCCTGAATCAGGATCTCGACGCACTCGAGGAAGCCTGGGAATCGGCCCGTCTGGTCGGCGGAGACCACGTGATCAAGCTCCAAGCTGCCGGCCCGCTGACACTCGGCGCCGAGATCGAGGTTGCAAACGGTTCGCGAGTTCTCGTCGACCGTGGGGCACTCCGGGACATCGCCGAATCACTTGGTGAGGGGCTCGCGCGCCACGCCGCCGAGGTCACTCGTCGTACCGGTGCCCGAGTGGTGATCCAATTGGACGAGCCGCAGATCGCGGCAGTGCTGGCCGGTTCACTACCCGGGCGCACCAAGATGGAGAGCGTTCCGGCTCTGCCGGAACCCGAGGCGCTCGCCGTTCTCGACTCGACGATCAGCGGTTGCGGACTGCCCACAATCGTCCACAGTTGCGGCGCCGACATGCCGTGGGATCTGCTGAGGCGAAGCCAGGCGTTCGGCGTGAGCTTCGACATGTCGCTCATCGGCTCACGTGATCTGGACGGCATCGGCCAGTTGTTCGACGCCGGCAAGGAATTGGCGCTCGGTCTGGTTCCTTCCGCCCCGCCGGAAAAGCCGGTGACGTGGAAAGAGTGCGCGATGCCGGCCGTCACCCTGATCGATCGTCTCGGCTTCTCGCGTGAACTCCTGCAGAACCAGGTCGCGGTAACCCCAAGCTGTGGTCTGGCGGGTGCGAGCCTCGAGTGGAGTCGAGCAGCCCTTCGGTTGTGCACAGACGTCGGCAAGGCATTGGTAGACGATCCGTCGGCGTTCTGATGTGTTGCGTTCTGACGTGGAGTCGTGTGGTGTGTCGGTGTGAACCGATAATCTTCTAGCTGTGACTGAAACCGCGGATGCAATGCAGCCAGCGCCCAACGAGGCGCGCGAGCAGTGGACGGAGCTGGCCGAAGAGGTACGCCAGCATCAGTTCCGCTACTACGTTCGTGACGCGCCCGTCATTTCGGACGGTGCATTCGACACATTGCTCGGGCAGCTCAATGCTCTCGAAGAGCGGTACCCGGATCTGCGAACTCCCGACTCTCCGACGCAACTCGTCGGCGGCGGATTCGCGACGGACTTCACGTCCGTCGATCACCTCGAGCGGATGCTCAGCCTCGACAATGTCTTCGACGAGTCCGAACTCCGCGGATGGATCGCCAAGGTAGAGCAGGAAACCGGGCCGGAACTGCACTATCTCTGCGAAGTGAAAATCGACGGTGTCGCGCTCAATCTCGTCTACGAGAACGGCAAACTCGTGCGTGCGGCAACCCGCGGCGACGGTCGTACGGGCGAGTTGGTCACTCTCAATGCCCTGACGATCAACGACATCCCGGAGCGGCTCACCGCTACGGACGAATACCCGATTCCAAGCTTGCTCGAGGTGCGAGGAGAGGTGTTCTTCCGCCTCGAGGACTTCGCGGCACTCAATGCCTCCCTGGTGGAGGAGGGTAAGGCGCCGTTCGCCAATCCGCGCAACTCTGCGGCGGGCTCCCTGCGTCAGAAGAATCCTGCCGTCACCGCGCGTCGTCGCCTCGGCATGATCTGCCACGGGTTCGGGCGCATGGAAGGTTTCGAGCCGGCTTCGCAGTACGACGCCTACGTGGCCCTCGCCGCCTGGGGGCTGCCGGTGTCCACGCACACCTCGCGGGTGGTTGGCGCCGACGCCGTGGTCGAGAAGATGAAGTACTGGGGAGAACATCGCCACGACGTCGAGCACGAGATCGACGGGTTGGTGGTCAAGGTCGACGAGATGTCGTTGCATCGACGTCTGGGCACCACGTCTCGCGCACCGCGGTGGGCGATCGCGTACAAGTACCCGCCGGAAGAGGTCACGACCAAGCTCCTCGACATCCGGGTCAGTGTCGGCCGTACGGGTCGCGTGACGCCGTTCGCGTACATGGAACCCGTCACAGTGGCGGGTTCCACTGTGTCCTTGGCCACCCTCCACAACGGCTCGGAGGTCAAGCGCAAGGGTGTGCTGATCGGCGACACCGTGGTGTTGCGCAAGGCCGGAGATGTGATTCCCGAGGTTCTCGGTCCCGTGGCAGACGTTCGTGACGGTACCGAGCGCGAGTTCGTGATGCCGACGCATTGCCCCGAGTGCGGCACGTTGTTGGCACCCGCGAAAGAGGGCGACGTCGACGTGCGATGCCCTAATCAGCAGTACTGCCCGGCGCAGTTGCGCGAGCGCGTGTTCCACGTCTCGGGGCGCGGAGCATTCGACATCGAGGTGCTCGGTTACGAGGCCGCGACCGGACTGCTGGAGGCGAAGGTCATCGGTGACGAGGGCGACCTCTTCTCACTCGACGCCGAGAAACTGATCGAAGTTCCGATCTTCCGCACCAATGCGGGAGCCCTGTCTGCCAACGGAAAACGCTTGCTGGCCAACCTGGATTCGGCCAAGGACAAGCCGCTGTGGAGAGTGCTTGTGGCACTGTCGATTCGGCACGTCGGCCCCACTGCTGCGAGGGCGTTGGCTGGCGAATTCGGTTCGCTGCAACGTATTCGGGAAGCGTCGGTCGACGAGTTGGCTGCAGTCGACGGCGTCGGATCCACGATCGCCGCCGCTGTCGTGGAGTGGTTCTCCGTCGACTGGCATCAGCAGATCGTCGACAAGTGGGCTTCGGCCGGGGTGCGCATGGAGGACGAGCGAGACGACTCGATTCCGCGCAATCTCGAGGGTCTCTCGATCGTCGTCACCGGTTCGCTCGAGACGTACTCGCGAGATCAGGCGAAGGAAGCGATTCTGGTGCGCGGCGGTAAGGCGGCTGGGTCGGTCTCGAAGAAGACTGCGTTTGTCGTCGTCGGTGAAGCGCCCGGTTCCAAGCATGACAAGGCAGTCGAATTGGGTGTGCCGGTGCTCGACGAAGACGGCTTCCGGCGGTTGCTCGAAGATGGCCCGGATGCGGTCGCTCCCACCGATTTGGACGAATCAGAGTGACTTTGTCCGATTTCTGAGATTGGTGTGCTGGGTGCGATAGTGACGCCATGATCGAGATTCGTGAAGTTCTACCGGCTGAGTTCGAGACCGTCGGGGAACTGACTGTGCAGTCGTACGTGGGTGGCGGATTTGTCGCCGGCGGATCGCCGTACGCGGAGCGCCTGCGAGACACCGCAACTCGGGTGGAGCAGGGGCGGGTGCTGGTTGCCGTTCTCGGCGAAGAGGTCGTGGGTTCTTTGACGATCGCCGAACCCGGCACGCCCTTCGCGGATGTTGCGCAGAAGGGCGAACTCGAGTTCCGCATGCTCGCGGTCTCGCCGCAGGCTCGGGGATCGGGCGCCGGAACCGCATTGGTTCGCGCAGTGATCGCCGAAGCCTACGACCGAGGCGATCACTCGGTGGTCATCTCGACGCAGCCCGAGATGGTCGATGCTCGTCGTATCTACGACCGCAACGGGTTCGTCCCCGATCCGGAGCGCGCGTGGGAGCCGATTCGCGGTATGGAGTTGACGGTCATGGTTCGCGGTCTGGCCTGATTACCCAGCCTGGTCAGCCCAGCACTGTCGCGACGATTCCGGCGAGATAGCCGAGGCGGGCTATCTCCGAAGGGCGGAATTCGGGTCCTCCGGGACGACCGAGCATGAGGACGCGATTGCCGGAGCCGAGCGGTGCGGCAGCGAGGCTGGTGTTCATCTCTCGCCAGACGTCCGGAACCCAGTCGGCCTCGCCGTCGAGGGCGGTGGGCTTGTCCAGTGGCATCCACGGAATGTCGGTGGCATGGGTTTCCGGCGCGCCGGCGCTACCGACGACGCGGTACGCACCGTGCTTGCCGATGTCCGCGACGACGCACCAGCCGACTCGCAGTACACGCGGCGCGCCGTCGACGAGGACCTGTAGTCGATCGTTTCGGGCTGTCGCAACGGAATCGATGAGTTCGAGCTCACGATGGGTGTCGAGAATCCCGGCGTAGGGGCGGATCGAATCGACCAGCACGTCGGGCAGATGCTCGGCAGCGGTGATCAACGTGTCGGGCAGTGCTCCGGGTTCGACGTCGACCACGAGGTCGTCGATGGCAAAACCGTCGCCTCGCTCCACGACGTCGAGGGAGAGGATGTCTGCGCCCACGGATCCGAGAGCTACGGCGAGCGCGCCGAGGCTGCCGGGTCGGTCGGGCAGTTGGACGCGAAGCAGGTACGACACGTGCGTGCCTTTCGCTGATCGGTTCTCGCCCGGATCACGTCGACCCGGGCCACACCCATCTTTGCACTTGCTCAGCACGCGTTGGTGGGCGCCGCGGCGGGGTCACACCGGGTGCACATGCTTGTCACACGAGCGAAACACGAGGTGGATTCGACGTGGCGGTGGACACAGTAGGCGTGCGTACCGGTCGACACAGCAGGCGTGCTTACAGGGACACAGCAGGCGTGCTTACAGGTCTGTCGCGGCGAGCAACTAGGCTGGACCGGCAATGTTCACGTCCTCTTCCGAAAGGGGCCCCGCGGTGCCTGCCATCTCCCGTGACGAGGTCGCGCACCTCGCGCGGCTGTCCAGACTCGCCCTGTCCGATGCCGAACTCGACGAGTTCGCCGGTCAGTTGGATTCGATTCTCAACCACGTCAAGGTGGTCACCGAGGTTGCGGCCGACGACGTCCCGCCCATGGCGAACCCCAATGCCGTCACCAACGTGACGCGCCCCGACGTGATCGTGCCCGGGTTGACCCCCGAGCAGGCATTGTCCGGAGCACCCGCAGTCGAACAGGATCGCTTTGCGGTTCCGCAGATCCTTGGAGAGGGCGAATGACCGATCTGACCACGCTGGACGCCGCTGAGCTGGCCGGCAAGATCCACTCGCGTGAGGTGTCCTCGGTAGAGGTCACGCAGGCGCATCTCGACCGCATCGCTGCCGTCGACACCGAGTACCACGCCTTCCTGCACGTTGCCGGCGAAAAGGCTCTCGAAGCCGCCGCAGCAGTGGACAACTCGCTCGCAGGCGGAAACGAACCCGCTTCGGCACTCGCCGGCGTCCCGATCGCGTTGAAGGACATCTTCACCACGACGGACATGCCGACCACCTGTGCGTCGAAGATTCTCGAAGGCTGGGTTGCGCCGTACGACGCGACCCTGACGAGCAAGCTTCGCGCTGCGGGCATCCCGATCCTCGGCAAGACGAACCTCGACGAATTTGCGATGGGCTCCTCCACGGAGAACTCCGCATTCGGTCCGACGCGTAACCCGTGGGATGTCACCCGCATCCCCGGCGGATCCGGTGGTGGTAGCGCTGCAGCGCTCGCGTCCCGTCAGGCCCCGTTGGCCATCGGCACCGACACCGGCGGTTCGATCCGTCAGCCCGCTGCGGTCACCGCGACGGTCGGAACCAAGCCGACGTACGGAACTGTCTCGCGCTTCGGGCTCGTCGCGTGCGCCTCCTCGCTCGATCAGGGTGGTCCCTGTGGTCGCACCGTGCTCGACACCGCTCTGCTGCACGAGGTCATCGCCGGGCACGATCCGCGTGACTCCACGTCCATCGACGCACCCGTGCGTCCGGTGGTCGCTGCGGCACGTGAAGGTGCAGTCGGCGACCTGCGCGGCGTCAAAGTCGGTGTGGTCAAGGAACTTCACTCCGACAGCTACCAGCCCGGCGTCATCGCTTCCTTCGACGCTGCTGTCGAGCAACTCAAGGCTTTGGGCGCCGAAGTTGTCGAGGTTTCGTGCCCGAGCTTCGAGCATGCGCTCGCGTCGTACTACCTGGTGCTGCCCAGTGAGGTCTCGTCCAACCTGGCCCGCTTCGACGCCATGCGTTACGGACTGCGTGTCGACGAAGGCAACATGAGTGCCGACCAGGTCATGGCGGCAACCCGCGCCGCCGGTTTCGGCCCGGAAGTCAAGCGCCGCATCATGATCGGTACCTACGCACTGTCCTCGGGCTACTACGACGCCTACTACGGTTCGGCGCTCAAGGTTCGTACCCTCATCGCACGCGATTTCGACAAGGCCTACGAGAAGGTAGACGTACTGGTCTCGCCGACCAGCCCGTTCACGCCGTGGAAGTTGGGGGAGAAGGTCGGCGATCCGTTGGCCATGTACCTCTCCGACCTGTGCACGCTGCCGACCAACCTGGCCGGACACTGCGCCATGTCGGTGCCATCGGGTCTGTCCGCGGACGACAACCTGCCGGTGGGCCTGCAGATCATGGCGCCCGCCATGGCTGACGAGCGCCTCTACCGTGTCGGTGCCGCCTACGAAGCTGCTCGCGGCCCGATTGCAACTGCAGTCTGACCTGTTTGCTGTGCGCCTTTATTAACCCCCCGCGGTTAATAAAGGCGCACAGCAGTTTCAGGAGCAAGTCCCCAAAGCTGTTCCCTGATCGGTTCCGTAGCGGTGGCCGTGACCGGCGGGTACACCGAGCGAACCGAGCATGTCGACGGTGGTCTGCAAGAACGTGACGCCCGGGATCCACTGCGGGATCGGGCCGTCTTGCACGGCACGGCTCAGATCCGGCTTCTGCGTCGCGAGGGCGGGGGACCACCACACCACCGGGTCGGACGTGTTCGCTAGGACGGTTGCGCCGTCCGTCCGTGTCGCGCCGGCCGGGGGACCGGCCCACAACACGTCGCACGGGACGGTGGCACTGCTCTCGGTCAGTGCGGCGCTGCCGCCGACGGCGCCGAGGCTCTGTCCGTAGAGGAACAGGTCCGGTCGCTCTTCGGCAGGCATCGCGGCAATGTGGCTGCCGACAGCTGTGAACAGGGCGGTGGCTGATTCTTCGGCGTCGTCGCGGCTGAACAGGAATGTCGCCCAACTGGGTGCGTCGGAGTATTGCTGCCCGACTATCGCGACGTCTCCGCCGAACCGTTGCTCGATACCGTCGACTGCGTGGGTGTCGATCCAGCCCGAGCCGGTCGGAACGGCCACCACGACGCTGTTGCGGGCGAAGCCGCCGACGCGATCGAGTTCGTTCACGGCGAGAGCGGCACGCGATGCGGCATCGGGTGCGGAATCCACACCGGCGTAGACGCGCACCGAGTCTTTGCCTGCAGCAACGAACTTGCGTCCCTCCGCGCCCATCGAGGTCCACGAGATGAGCGATTCGGAGCTACCTGTCGCAGAGGCCGAAAGTGGCTGTGTCAGAGCGGTGTCGATGTACGCGTTGGACTTGTCGAACGAATCGGCGAGGCCGTTCCAGACGGCGGGACCGACGACCAACTGCACGCCGAGGACTCCCATGACCAGTGCGCCCACGCTCCGCGCGAAACCCATCCACCGCAGCGCCTTCGAAAGTCCGACCCCGAGGCCCCAGAGTGCAAGGGTGGTCAGCGAGGCAATGCACCCCGCCTCCACCCAGTGGATCAGCCCGGCAGGCGGTGCGCCCATCGCTGCTCGCAGCGAGTTCTGCCAAGCGGCGGCGGCGAACATCGCAACTGCGGTGCCGGCAGTCGACAACCCGAACGCGGTTATGCGCCAATGACGTTCGTCGAATCGGACCTTGGCCCGGTCGGGGACGAGCCGACGGGCTACCGCGGAGAACGCCCACATCGCCAGTAGCCCGACCGCGACGAGCAGACCGCTGAATACCCCTTGGAGCACGGCTGATCTCGGCAGGAGTCCGGGAGCTAGCGAGATGGCGGACATCGCTGCCATGGCGACGCTCGTGGACACCCGGGGGAGTGCGAGCGCCCCGACTCGGGCGAGGACGGGGGTCCGTGACGCATTCAGAACGCTCATGCTGCAATCGCTTTCGGGGAGAAGGAGAACTCGTTCGACGGATCGAGGCGCCGCGATCGCATCAGGGTGAAGCCGAGGGCGGAAACTGCCAGAACTCCGGCCGTGCCGTAACCGAACCCCGATTCCGCGACCGGTGTCAGATAGCTTTGGCGCCAAGAGTTTCCGTTCACCGCTGTGACGGCGACATCGGCCATCGCGAAGCAATACCCACGTGAGAGAAAGGACGTGCGGTCTTCACAGGCCGCATGCATTCGCTCGTCGAGCTGACCGTCGAGGACCTGGCGGGCCCACGGCCCCAGTTCCGTTCCGTGCGAATGCGCGTAGCGGAGTAGGTCGTACCCGAGATCGTGTGCTTTGCAGGCCGAGTCGAATTCGTCGGGAAGCGGAATCGGTGACGAGCAGTCGCCGTGGGGGTTGGCGAGGTATCCGTCGACGACGGTAGGCGTGTAGCCGGCAAATGCGGCGAAATCCGACGGGATGGTGGTCGCAGCATCAGAGGCATCCGCGGTAGTCACAGTGGCGATCGCCCTGGATGCGTTCGAATTCTCGGTGCGCGGCGGCTCGGCTCCGCTCGCTCCGGCAGTGACGGTGATCGCTGCCGTTGCCGCCAGCGCCAGGGCAGCCCAGGTGCCGGCGCTTCGAGAGAGGTCTTTCACTCGTGTGATCCGCATGCCGTTCACGCTATGAACGGACAATCCTGGCGGTCATCGCTCTGGAGAGGGGTTCTCCGACGTGCGATCGGGTGAGAATTCCCTCCCCTGTGATACCTCGGAGGTAGGGGGATCTCACTCTGCAGTATGAGGACTTTCGGGGTTCGCCTTCATAGGCTTGACGGGTGATCAAGGTCCGAAGGAAGAACAGAGGCGCACCGGGTGTGCCCGCGCCGACATACACCACTGCCGGGTCGATGCTGTCCGGCCTCGACGGGGCGGTCGTACATTCGGAGAAGGTGCGCCGGGCAACCAGTTTCGTGGCCCGCGGTCAGTTCTGGAACATCGTCATCGTAGTGATCACTCTGATCCTCTATTCGATTGCCTGGCCGACACTGCAACTGACGCATCATGTTTCGCCGCCGATCATGCCGTTCGTCGCCGCGTTGGCCGCCTTTCCGTTTGTCCTGATCCGGATCAACGCTCCATTGGGGTGGGCGGTGTCGGCGGTGTCGGCACTGATCATCCCGTTGGTGTTCGACAACACAACTGGTTACGACTACCCGTGGCAGGTCGTCCACATCATCGTGCTGATGTCGTTGCTCGCCGCGGTGAGTCTGCGGGCGCCCATTCAGGTTGTCGGCGTCGCCTGGATCGCCACGGTGCTGCTTTTCCTCGGCAACGCTCCGGGAAGCGACGGAGCCGGTTGGGCTGTCGGATTGAGCGCGCTGGTGGTCTTCTGCCTGCTGATCCGCTGGTTGGTTCTCTCTCGTCGTCAATTGGCCAAGCAGGAGGAAGTCAGTGAACTCGAGCGCACTCGGCGAACGATCCTCGAGGAGAAGGCGCGGATCGCCCGCGACTTGCACGACATCGTGGCCCACCACATGTCGATGGTGGTCGTGCAAGCGCAGAGTGCGCCGTACCGACTCGATGCGGTCACTCCCGAGATCCGGACCGAATTCGAATCGATAAGTGAGACAGGGCGAGCAGCGCTCAACGAGATTCGTGGTCTCCTCGGAGTGCTGCGCAGCGACGGTGACTCCGTGGTGACGGCCCCGCAACCGGGCGTCGATCAGTTAGACGACCTGCTGCTCGGCAGTACCCGTGCCGGACTTCCGGTGTCGTGGCGAGTCGACGGAGATCGAGCGTCGGTCTCGGAATCCACGGGCCTTGCGCTCTACCGGATCATTCAGGAGTCGATTACCAATGCGGCCAGGCATTCACCAGGCGGACCCATCGAGGTCGCCGTGGCGTTCGGCCCGCAATCGGTGAGCGCGCTCGTGAACAACGGGCCTTCGCCATTGGGTGGCAATCAGCACTCGGCGTCGGAAACCACTGGTGGCAACGGAATACGCGGAATGCGTGAGCGGGCTTCGGCGGTGGGCGGCATGCTGTTGGCAAACCGGCGCGAGGACGGAGGGTTCGAGGTCCGGGCCGAGTTGCCGTCGATGCCCGCCTAGGCTGTCCGAGTGCCCATCACAGTATTCATCGCAGACGACCAGGCGATGGTTCGACAAGGGTTCGGAGCCCTACTCTCCGCCCAGCCAGACATCAGCGTGATCGGCGATGCGCCGGACGGCAAGATCGCCGTCGCCGAGGTCGCGCGATTGCGTCCGGATGTGGTGTTGATGGATGTTCGTATGCCCGAGATGAACGGACTCGACGCTGCCCGCCAGATTCTGTCCGCCGGATGGGAACCGCCGGTGCGAGTCCTCATGCTCACCACTTTCGACATCGACGACTACGTCTACGAGGCCCTGAGCGTCGGAGCGAGCGGGTTCATGCTCAAGGACGCACCGGCTGAGGAACTGATTCGGGCGGTGCGCGTCGTCGCCGAAGGGCAGGCCTTGCTGGCGCCGACGGTGACGCGTCGCCTGATTGCCGATGTGACCAGCCGGCGGGCCGCACCGCGCGCACGGCCCGCAGCGCTCGATGCGCTGACCCCGCGTGAGCGCGAGGTCCTCGAACTGATCGCCCGCGGATTGTCCAACGTCGAGATCGCCGAGCGGCTGTTCGTCGCCGAGCAGACCGTCAAGACCCATGTCGGGAAGGTGCTGTCCAAGCTCGATCTGCGCGATCGCGCCCAGGCAGTCGTGTTGGCGTACGAAAGCGGGCTCGTCACGCCGGGTTAGGGGTCCCGTGCGGCGCGGCGTTGCGGCTCGGCAACGCCGCTATCCTGCGGCAATACGGTGACTGGGGGAAGATGGACACCAAGATCCACAATCCGGTCACGAGAGGTGCTGCACTATGCGAATCGGAATCCTCACGGGCGGCGGCGACTGCCCGGGCTTGAACGCGGTCATCCGCGCCGTCGTACGTACATCGGCCGGTCGTTACGGCAGTACCGTGGTCGGATTCCGGGACGGCTGGCGAGGATTGCTCGAGGACCGCAAGGTCCCGCTCGACTCCGATGACCGCATCAACCGCATCCTCACCCGCGGCGGCACGATCCTCGGCACCGCTCGCGTGAACCCCGACAAACTCCGTGCGGGCCTCGATCAGATCAAGCAGACCCTCGACGACAACGGGATCGACGTCCTGATCCCGATCGGCGGCGAAGGCACACTCACCGCGGCCAGTTGGCTTTCCGAGAGCGGCGTACCCGTGATCGGTGTGCCCAAGACGATCGACAACGACATCGATTGCACTGACGTGACTTTCGGTTTCGACACCGCCTTGGCTGTCGCCACCGACGCCATCGACAGACTCCACACCACGGCTGAATCGCATCAGCGCGTCATGCTCGTCGAGGTGATGGGCCGGCACGCGGGCTGGATCGCGCTGCAAGCCGGACTGGCGTCGGGGGCACACCTGACTCTGGTTCCGGAACAGCCGTTCGACGTCGACGAGGTGTGCGCGATGGTCAAGAAGCGCTTCCAGCGCGGCGACTCCCACTTCATCTGCGTCGTCGCTGAAGGCGCGATGCCCGACCCCGCGTCGATGACCCTGCGCGAAGGTGGCATAGACGAGTTCGGCCACAAGATCTTCACCGGCGTCGCGCAGCAGCTCGGAAACGAGATCGAGCGCCGCATCGGCAAGGAAGTTCGCACCACCGTCCTCGGACACATTCAGCGCGGCGGCACCCCGACGCCGCACGACCGCATCCTCGCCACTCGCTTCGGCGTTCATGCCACCGACGCAGCTCACCGCGGAGATTTCGGTCAGATGGTCGCGTTGCACGGAACGTCCATCGACCTTGTTCCGCTCGCCGAGGCGACCCGCAAACTCAAGACGGTGCCCAAGGAGCGCTACGAGGAGGCAGCCGCATTCTTCGGCTGAGCCGCAGACGCATAAACTGATCACCATGACTGCTGTCGATGCGCCCGACATCCTCGATTACGACGAAGTACTGACCAAGTACGAGCCTGTGATGGGTATGGAGGTGCACGTAGAACTCGGCACCGCGACCAAGATGTTCTGCCCGTGCCCCACCGAGTTCGGTGCCGAACCCAATACCCAGGTGTGCCCGGTCTGTCTGGGCATGCCCGGTTCGTTGCCGGTGGTGAACGCAGCCGCTGTCGAGTCCGCGATCCGGATCGGCCTTGCGCTCAACTGCTCCATCACGCCTTGGGGCCGATTCGCGCGCAAGAACTACTTCTACCCGGATCAGCCGAAGAACTACCAGATTTCCCAGTACGACGAGCCGATCGCAACCGAGGGATATCTCGACGTGATCCTCGACGACGGGACGACGTGGCGTGTCGACATCGAGCGCGCGCACATGGAGGAGGACACCGGTAAGTCCCTCCACGTCGGTGGCGCTACGGGCCGTATCCACGGTGCGAGCCACTCACTGCTCGACTACAACCGTGCGGGTGTGCCGCTGGTGGAGATCGTCACCAAGACCATCCACGGTGCCGGTGAGCGCGCTCCCGAGGTTGCCCGCGCCTACGTGACGGCGCTTCGTGATCTGCTCAAATCACTCGACGTCTCGGACGTGCGGATGGATCAGGGATCGATGCGCTGCGACGCCAACATCTCGCTGATGCCGATCGGCGCCAAGGAACTCGGAACGCGTACCGAGACCAAGAACGTCAACTCCCTCAAGAGCGTCGAGGTCGCAGTTCGCTACGAAATGCGCCGTCAGGCAGCAGTTCTCGACGCCGGCGGCGAGGTCATCCAGGAGACCCGCCACTTCCAGGAAGCCGACGGCACCACCGCCGCCGGACGCCGCAAGGAAACGGCCGAGGACTACCGCTACTTCCCGGAACCGGATCTCGAGCCTGTTGCTCCGAGCGCCGAGTGGGTCGAAGAACTGCGCGGCACCTTGCCGGAGCTTCCCTGGATTCGCCGCGCGCGGATCCAGAAGGACTGGGGAATCTCCGACGAGGTCATGCGTGACCTCGTCAACGCCGGCGCCATCGATCTGGTGATCGCGACCACCGAGGCCGGTGCTTCGCCCGAGGCAGCGCGCTCCTGGTGGCTGTCCTACCTGTCGCAGCAGGCCAACACCCGCGGCGTCGAACTCGGCGCTCTGCCGATCACCCCGGCGCAGGTTGCGCAGGTCGTAGCTCTCATCGACAGCGGCAAGCTCAACAACAAGGTCGCTCGCCAGGTCGTCGATCACGTCCTCGACGGCGAGGGTGACCCGGAGCAGGTTGTCGCGGCCCACCCGGAGCTGGTCGTCGAACGTGACGAAACCAAGCTCAAGGCAGCCGTCGACGAAGCACTCGCAGCCAACCCTGACATCGCGGACAAGATCCGCAGTGGCAAGGTCCAGGCCGCCGGAAAGATCGTCGGCGACGTCATGAAGGCCACCCGAGGACAGGCAGACGCGGCTCGTGTGAAGGAACTTGTCATCGAGGCGTGCAGCTAGCGCACACTGAATTTCTGACACTGATGCCCGGCCGAATCGAATTCGGCCGGGCATCAGTGTTTTTCCGCTGTCGTTCTACCGCTGTCGGTCTACAGACCAGGGACCACAACCGCACGGCCGCTGAGCGTTCCGGCAGCCAGTCGTCGATACGCTTCGGCACCGTTGTCGAGACTGAAGGTCTCCACCGCGATGTCGAAGATGCCGGCGTGGGCGAGGTCGATCAATTCGATCAACTCGTTGCGGGCACCCCAATAGGGAACTGTCACCGAAGCCTCGTAAGGACTTTGGAAGAACCCGACTTTGGCGTGGGCCTGGCCGTCCCCGATCCCGACGATCGTGACGTCTGATCCGACGCCGGCGACAGCCATCGCGGTGTCGATGGTGGGCTGGTAGCCGACGAAGTCGAGAACCAATGCGGCGCCTTGACTTCCAGTGATCTTGCGGACGTTCTCGGCCGCGTCCTTGTCGGACAGAACCACTTCGTGAGCGCCTACCTTGGTTGCCAGTTCGAGCTTGTCCGCGCTCACGTCCAAAGCGATGACCGTTGCCGCCGAGAGGTGACGGAGGAGCTGAATAGCGACGTGGCCGAGACCGCCGGTACCAATGACAACCGCGAACGAGCCTCCGCGAAGTTTCGGCAGAGAACGCTTGATCGCGTGATACGGCGTCAGACCGGCGTCGGTCAGCGGCACCGTCTTGACCGGGTCGAGGTCACCGATCGGGACAAGGTGGCGAGGAGAATCGACGATCATGAACTCGGCCAACGCGCCGGGTGCACCGAGACCGGGAGGATTGATGCCGAGTTCTTGGGCGCGAGAGCAATAGTTCTCGAGTCCTTGTGAGCAGTGCCAACAGTTGCCACAACCCCAAGGCCCGTAGACGACGACATTGGTTCCGATGTCGAGACCTTCGACACCCTCGCCGACGGCGGCGACCTTGCCTGCGCCTTCGTGGCCGAGCGTGAGCGGAAGGCCGTAGGTGTACTGCTCTTCGGGCAGGCTCATGATGAAGTCGTCCGAGTGGCAGACGCCGGCAGCGGTGACTTCCAGGAGCACTTCACCTGGACCGGGCTCGGGTTTGGGAATCTCCGTGAGTTCGGGTTCCGCGCCGATTCTCGTGTACTGGATTGCCTTCATACCGACTCCTTTGTCGTGGTTGGCCAACCGCTCCTGGCAAGTGCGGGGTGTTTAGCCCCGCTAACAAAAGACTACGCATCTGTGCATGTTCGGTCACGGGATCCGTGACCGAACAGACATGGCGCTTCGGCGATCGCGGTTCAGTCGATCCCGCCGCTGCCACTCGGCATCGGGATCTTGACCACCTTGTCGTCGTTCGGCCCCGGCTCGCCCGCGGTCTTGTTGATCGTGCTCGCCCACATCAAGCCGTCGGATCCGAGCGCCAAACCGCCCAGTTGGCCGTACGTGTCTTTCGCCACTGCCGACGGCGCGGTGGTGATCGCTCCCGTTCCGGGGTCAGCGGCCAATGCGGAGATCGCTTTGCCGGCCCCCAACGCGACAGCTACCACTCCCTGCGCCGCAATGCACCCCCCGACGCCGGGCCGGTCGGGCCAGGTCCAAGCGGGCGACGTCACTGTGCCGTCGGAGCCGACGCGTTGGAGGCGATCTTCGAGAGTGGTTCGGTCGGTGACCCAGGTCGCGATGCCGGGATCGACACACACGCCGCCGCCGTTACCGATTCCGGACAGAACAACTTCCGGGCGAGGCGGCGCAGCGTTTGGCGTCAACGATCGGACTCGCAACAGTTTCCCCGCCAACGAGCCGGGATCCTGAGCAACCGCAGGGTTGCCGGTATCGCCTGTCAGGACCATGAGCTGGTCCGGGGCCGCGAACTCGACTGATCCGCCGTTGCCGCTTGCACCGCGCGGGATTCCGCCGAGGACCTCCTTGGCGGTGTCACCGGGAGCAATGCGGACCACCCGGTTGTCGGTTCCGGTGGTGACGTAGGCATAGATCAGGTTGTCTTCGACAAATGTGGGGGAGAGGGCGATGTCGAGCAGTCCGCCGTCGCCGCTGCCGTCGACATCGATCTTGGCAACCTCGACCGGTGTCGTGTTGGGGGCTACCTGCATGATTCGGCCGGTTCGCCGTTCGGCCACCAGCCCGGAGTTCCCGTCCGGGAGTGTGACGAGGCCGCCGGTGGTGTCGAGACAGGTTGCGATCACGGCGGTGTCGGCGTCCTGACACGGCCCGAGGGGGCCGGTCCGCGGCGCCGGCGGCGTGGTCGACGGCGGCGGGTTCTCCGGCTGCACTTCGGCGCTTGCCTGGTTGGTCGGTTCGGGTGTGAACGGCGAGGCAGTCGATTCGTCGAAGTCCGCGCAACCTGCGAGCAACGATGTCCCGAGCACCAGAGCCAGTGCGCCCAGCGCTGCATGCCTACCCGTAGTCATGCCCAAGACGTTACGTAACCCACGGCAGATGCCGCCACGCCGGACCAAGGTTCCCCGTCGAGTTCGTGAATCGGCCATAGGCTCACCTACGTGACTGACGAGCGAAAAGATCCCAGCGAGTTGTCGGATGCGGACAAGCCGACGGGCAACGTGTCCAGTCCGTATGACTCGCCCACCGAACAATTTCCGACGGTGAGCGCCAAGAATCCGTTGCCGCGGACCGACGACGATCTCGATTTCGGTTCCACGAACGCCAACTCGCTGACCGAACAGATACCGACATACCGAGCGCCGGGCGCGGATCAGCCGACAGTGGCTCTCGAGCGAGAGACGGCGTACGACGCTCCGATCGCCGCCGTCCCCACCGCCGAAGCCGTGGCAGGGACCACCGAGACTCCGCGGGGCCGAGGCACTCTCGACCTCGGTTTGCTTGCACTGCGATTGGCCGTCGGCGGAACGGCACTGGTGCACGGTCTGCAGAAGTTGACCGGTATCTGGAACGGGCCGGGTCTGGGCGGTTTCGAGACGATGCTGGCGGATGCCGGGTTCCAGCAGGCGAAGTGGATGGCGATCCTCGGCGCCGTCGGTGAGGTCGCAGGTGGCGCCCTCCTGATCCTGGGGTTGCTGACTCCCGTTGCGGCAGCATCGGTTCTGGCCGTGATGATCAATGCGTGGGCGCTGCGTCAGGCGAGCGCACCTGGACTGGAGTACTTCGCCCCGGCCGGTACCGAGTACGAGATGCTGCTCGGAATCTGTGCGGGCGTCATCATTTTGACGGGTCCTGGCCGTATTTCGCTCGACGGTCGTCGTGGCTGGGCAACCCGCCCGTTCGTCGGATCGCTCGTGGTCTTGATCCTCGGCATCGCTGCGGGCGTCTGCACTTGGATCTTCCTGAACGGTGCCAATCCGCTCATCTGAAACTCGCGCCGTCGAACAAACGAACCGCCGCTCTCCGAATCGGAGAGCGGCGGTTCGTCTGTGAAGGATCAGTCCTTGACGAGTACCGGGTCGGCGTTCGCGGACGGGATGGCTGTTCCGTCCTTGAGCTTGCGACCGAGGACCGACTTGCGGTGACCGTAGGCGAAGTACACGACAACACCGATGGCCATCCAGACGAGGAACCGGATCCAGGTCTCGACCGAGAGGTTGAGCATCAGCCAACCGCAGGCGAGCACGGCGACGATCGGTACGAAGGGCACCAGTGGGACGCGGAATCCGCGCGGCAGGTCGGGGCGGGTGCGGCGTAGGACGATGACACCGACACAAACCAGGACGAATGCGAACAGCGTTCCGATGTTGACCATCTCTTCGAGCGTGCCCATCGGGAAGAAGGCTGCCAGGACGGCGACGATGCCACCGACGATCAACGTGATGCGCATCGGGATGCCCTTGGCGTTGGTCTTGGCCAGGCTGCGCGGCATGAGGCCGTCACGGGACATTGCGAAGAGGACGCGGGTCTGGCCGAGCATCATGACCATGACAACTGTCGTGAGGCCGGCCAGGCCACCGAAGTTGATGGCGGTTTGTGCCCAACCGATTCCGTTGGCCTCGAATGCGGTTGCGAGGGTGGCGCTGGAATCGCCGACCAGAGGACTGCCGTCCTTGAGTTCGGTGTACTTGACCATGCCGGTCAGGACGAGTGTGACGGCAACGTAGAGAACGGTGACGATGGCGAGCGAGCCGAAGATTCCGCGTGGCAACGACTTCTGCGGGTTCTTGGTTTCCTCGGCCGTGGTGGCGACGACATCGAAGCCGATGAAGGCAAAGAACACGAGGCTGGCTGCGGCGAGCAATCCGTAGGCGCCGTAGCTACTTCCGCCTGCACCGGTCAGCCAGGAGAACAAGGTCTGATGGATTCCGCTTGCAGAGCTCTCGGATCCTTCGGACGGCGGGATGAAGGGAGAGTAGTTCTCCTTCTTGATGTAGAACGCGCCCACGACGATGACGAGCAGGACTACTGCGATCTTGATCGCGGTAATGATCGCGGAGACTCGCGAGGAAACCTTGGTGCCGATCGCGAGAATCAGGGTGATCGCGCCGATGATGAGCAGGGCGCCCCAGTCGAAGCTGATCGACCCGATGTGGGCGGTGGTGCTGCCGCTCGCCCCGATGACGTTGCCGAGGTACAGCGACCAACCCTTGCCGACGACGGCGGAGGCGAGAGCAAACTCGAGGATGAGGTCCCAGCCGATGATCCAGGCTGCGAACTCACCGAACGTCGCGTAGGAGAACGTGTATGCGCTGCCTGCGACTGGAACGGTGGAGGCGAACTCCGCGTAACACAGCGCGGCAAGGCCACAGGCGATCGCAGCGAGAACGAATGCCAGTGAAATCGAGGGTCCTGCGACATTGCCTGCGGTTCGAGCAGTCAGCGTGAAGATGCCTGCGCCGATGACGACGGCGACTCCGAATACCGTGAGGTCCTTCGCGGTCAGTTCCTTCTTGAGCTTTGTCTCAGGCTCGTCGGTGTCCGCGATCGATTGCTCGACGGATTTGGTGCGCCATATGCCGACTCCGGGCATGTATTGCTCCTTGGTTGTTTCCCGTCGACCTTGTGGGTGGCGGGCGGTGGCTGACTGTCGTCGTTGTGATGTGCGTCTCAGCGACCTGATGAGGGAACCACTGGTGAGCGCCGTGTGCAAGTCAGCTCGCTCGAACTGACCGAAATGATCACCTGACTGGAAGTCATCCCCCCTCATGTATCTGAATTGATCAGCTGGTGTCTGGAACCCTACGTCCAAGTGAATTCGCTCACGAGCCGGACGCGCGATTCAGTCTGAAATGTCTGATAGCTCATATCGTTCCGTTCGTGCTCCGCGTGTCGGCCGACTATTCGGTACCTGTCGGTCGGTCTTGTGGTCAATGAGTCTCACCGTTGCGGTACGTCCGTACCAGAATTATGTATATGTGTATCCGCGCAAGATGGCTGACAGGCCACTGAACCCACTACGACGCAGTGGCGTTCGGTGGTGGTACTCCGACGTCTCTCGACGCTTCCGAACTCGACCGGATGTGCGATGTCGCGGAATTCCGTATGGGCGCTGACCTTTCATCCGTTCTCGTGTGAAAGAAGTCCCTGGACGCTGCGCCGGCTCAGGTCGCCATGCGCATGTCCTACGTGTCGGCGTGGTTGTCGAAGGTGCTGCCGACGATGCGTACCAAACCGACGGGATGATCGGATTGGGTTGTGGTGCATGCTCGTACAACACCGGATGAAGATTTTCCGGAGGAACTGGCGTGGATCTGATCCCGATTCATCTCGCACGCTGACAGAAAAGATCCCCGGCCGAAAGCGGCCGGGGATCTTTTGTCCGTTCGTGGCAGAACTTACGGAACGTAGCGAACCGCGCCCTTGTCGGCGGACGTTGCCAGAGCGGCGTAGGCGCGTAGGGCTGTCGTCACGGTGCGCTGACGATCGACCGGCTGCCACGGGCGCTCGGAGGCCTCCATCTTCGCGCGTCGCTCGGCGAGGACGTCGTCGTCGACCAGGATCTCGAGCGTGCGCGAGGCGACGTCGATGCGGACCTGATCGCCGTTCTGGACGAGTCCGATGACTCCGCCTGCGGCAGCCTCGGGGGAGATGTGACCGATGGACAGTCCGGAGGTTCCGCCCGAGAAACGACCGTCGGTGATCAGTGCGCATTCCTTGCCGAGGCCTGCGCCCTTGAGGAAGGCAGTGGGGTGCAGCATTTCCTGCATACCGGGGCCACCCTTGGGGCCTTCGTAACGCACGACGAGAACGTCGCCGGCTTTGATCTTCTTCTGCAAGATGACCGAGACGGCTTCTTCCTGAGATTCGACGACCAGCGCCGGGCCCTGGAAGGAGAACAGTTCCTCGTCGATGCCGGCAGTCTTGAGGATTGCGCCGTCGAGTGCGATGTTGCCGCGCAGGACAACCAAGCCGCCTTCGACGGTGTAGGCGTTCTCGACGTCGCGGATGCAGCCGCCGGCCGCATCGGTGTCGAGAGCAGACCAACGGTTGTCCGTGGAGAACGGTTCGATGGTGCGCACGCCGCCGGGAGCCGCGTGGAAAAGCTCGATTGCCTCGTCGGTTGCCTTGCCGGAGCGGATGTCCCAGTCGTCGAGCCACTGGTCGAAGCTCTTGGTGTGCACGGTGGACACATCGGTTTCGAGGAGTCCGCCGCGGCGAAGCTCACCGAGCAGCGCGGGGATTCCGCCGGCGCGGTGGACGTCCTCCATGTGGTAGTCCGAGTTGGGGGAGACCTTGGACAGGCACGGCACCTTGCGGCTGATCGCGTCGATGGTGTCGAGGTCGAAGTCGACCTCGCCTTCCTGCGCCGCAGCCAGCGTGTGCAGGACGGTGTTGGTGGAACCGCCCATGGCGACGTCGAGAGCCATTGCGTTGCGGAACGCTGCCGGGGTCGCGATGTTGCGCGGCAGCACCGACTCGTCGCCGTCGCGGTAGTACTTGAGGGCAGCCTCGACCACGGTGGTGCCCGCACGAGAGAAGAGTGCGTGACGAGCCTTGTGAGTTGCCAGCGTGGAGCCGTTGCCCGGCAATGCGAGGCCGAGGGCTTCGGTCAGGCAGTTCATGGAGTTGGCGGTGAACATGCCCGAGCACGAGCCGCATGTCGGGCACGCGCTGCGCTCGACCTCGTCGAGGCCTTCGTCGGACACGGCATCGTTGGCAGAGGCCGAGATCGCGGTGATGAGATCGGTGGGGGCTTGGGCCACGCCGCCGACGACCACTGCCTTGCCTGCTTCCATCGGACCGCCGGAGACGAACACGGTCGGGATGTTCAGACGCATCGCGGCGTTGAGCATGCCGGGAGTGATCTTGTCGCAGTTGGAGATACACACCAGTGCGTCGGCCGTGTGGGCGTTTGCCATGTACTCGACCGAATCGGCGATGATCTCGCGGCTCGGGAGCGAGTAGAGCATGCCGCCGTGGCCCATTGCGATGCCGTCGTCGACTGCGATGGTGTGGAACTCACGAGCGACGCCGCCGGCCGCACTGATGGCCTCGGCAACGATCTCGCCCACGTTCTTGAGATGCACGTGGCCGGGTACGAACTGGGTGTACGAGTTCGCTACGGCGACGATCGGCTTTCCGAAGTCGGAATCCGTCATTCCTGTGGCGCGCCACAGGGATCGGGCTCCGGCAGCATTACGTCCGATGGTGGTGGTGCGTGACCTCAACGGGGGCATGGGCGTGTTCCTTATGTGATCGTTGCTGGTCCACTCAAATAGAAGCGAGGGCCTTTCAACGCTACTCGCGTGCTACGGGCGCTTCTCTTCGGGCTGGTCCTGTGTGTTCTCGGCGACCTCGGATTCTGCTTCCGCTTCTGCAGCTGCTTCTTCCTCTTCGGCTTCCTTGGCGGCGAAGGCTTCTGCCGCCGATGCATAGGGATCAGTGATGCGGCCGCCGCTGGCGATCGCGATCTCGGGAAGCCTGACGAAGCTGACCGCAGGCAGGGTCACCTCGGTTCCGTCGGTGAGTTCCGCGCGCGCCCAGCTGCGCTTCGGGAAGCGGAAACCCTTGACGTCGTCCCAGGCGAGGGTGCGCTTGGAGAACGTCGAGCGGACCTCGAGGCCGTCAGGGCTGACGGTGGTGCGCAGTCGCGCGACGAGATAGACGGCGATGATCGGAAGGATCAGCAACCAGCTGAAGGCGACGGGCCACCCGAAGATCGGGAAGCTGACCGCGAACAGGAGGAACGCGCACGCCATGTAAGCGAGCTGCGAAATGCGGATGACGTGCCGAAGTGGTTTCGGCGTGTGGGATGATTGAGCCGGTGGCACGGGCTGCTGCGAAGTTGACACCTCTACATCTTCGCATTGCAGCCGATGTATCTCAGATTCTGGGACGGTCGACTCACCAAGTTTGCCGTTCGCGACTAGCGCCTCTACTGTCGAGTGCGTGAAACAGAATGAGTTGCTCGTAATCGGCCGGCGCGTCGTCGCCTGAGTCGATTTTTCAACTCACCAGATAACGACGCGCCACCCTCGCTCAGCAGATGCTGACGGGGGTTTTTTGTTGCCCGGAGCCAGAATCAGAGGATTTCCCAGTGAGCGCACCAACAGCACGGCCTCAACCCACGCCGCGCAAGTCAGGGACACCGAGCCCGACAACCGCGGCTGCCGCAACCCAGACGGCCAACCGTCGCCAGCTCCCGCCTGAGCGGGTAACCGGCGCGCAGTCTGTGGTTCGAGCCCTCGAGGAGCTCGAGGTCGACACGGTATTCGGCATTCCCGGCGGTGCCGTGCTCCCGGTTTACGACCCACTCTTCGATTCGGTCAAGGTCCGCCACGTGCTCGTGCGCCACGAGCAGGGTGCAGGCCACGCTGCCACCGGTTACGCCCAGGCGACCGGCAAGGTCGGCGTCTGCATGGCTACCTCGGGTCCCGGTGCGACCAACCTGGTCACGCCACTGGCCGACGCGCAGATGGACTCCGTTCCGATCGTCGCGATCACCGGACAGGTGGCGCGCTCGCTGATCGGTACCGACGGCTTCCAGGAAGCCGACATCTCCGGCATCACGATGCCGGTCACCAAGCACAACTTCCTGATCACCGACGCGATCGACATCCCGCGCATCATGGCCGAGGCCTTCTACCTCGCGGCCAGCGGGCGCCCCGGCGCCGTCCTGGTCGATATCCCCAAGGACATCCTTCAGTCGCAGACCACGTTCTCGTGGCCGCCGGAGATGCGTCTGCCGGGATACCGCCCGGTCACCAAGCCGCACGGCAAGCAGGTTCGTGAAGCTGCACGTCTGATCGCCGACGCCAAGTCGCCGGTTCTGTACGTCGGTGGCGGCGTCATCAAGTCGGACTCCTCGCCGGAGCTGCTCGAATTGGCAGAGCTGACCGGTATCCCCGTCGTCACCACGCTGATGGCCCGCGGCGCGTTCCCGGACAGTCACGACCTCAACTGCGGTATGCCGGGAATGCACGGCACCGTTGCCGCAGTCGCCGCTCTGCAGCGCAGCGATCTGCTGATCACCCTCGGCGCGCGTTTCGACGACCGCGTTACCGGCCAGCTGAATTCCTTCGCGCCCGATGCCAAGGTCATCCACGCCGACATCGATCCGGCCGAGATCGGCAAGAACCGCTACGCCGACGTCCCGATCGTGGGCGACTGCAAAGAGGTCATCACCGAACTCATCGAGGCTATCCGTGCCGACATGGCCACGGGCACCACGTTCGAACTCTCGGAATGGTGGGCGTACCTGAACGACATCCGTCGTACCTACCCGCTGAGCTACGACCGTCCCACCGACGGTCAGCTGAGCCCGGAGTACGTCATCCAGACCGTCGGCAAGCTCGCCGGACCGGATGCCATCTACTGTGCCGGCGTCGGCCAGCACCAGATGTGGGCCGCGCAGTTCGTCGGTTACGAGAAGCCGCGCACGTGGCTCAACTCGGGCGGGCTCGGCACCATGGGGTACGCGGTTCCCGCAGCCATGGGTGCCAAGATGGGCATGCCCGACACCGAGGTGTGGGCGATCGACGGCGACGGCTGCTTCCAGATGACCAATCAGGAACTCGCAACCTGTGCACTCGAAGGTATCCCGATCAAGGTTGCCCTCATCAACAACGGCAACCTCGGCATGGTGCGTCAGTGGCAGACACTCTTCTACGAAGAGCGCTACTCCAACACCAACCTCGGAACGCACGGCGCCATCCGCATCCCGGACTTCGTCAAGCTCGCAGAAGCATTGGGCTGCCACGGAATTCGTGTCGAGCGCGAAGAAGATGTCGAAGCTGCGATCCGTGAGGCGCAGTCCATCAACGACAAGCCTGTCGTGATCGACTTCATCGTCACCGCGGACGCACAGGTGTGGCCGATGGTCGCTGCCGGAACGAGCAACGACGAAATCATGGCGGCCCGGGGCATCCGGCCGCTGTTCGACGACGACGAGGCAGTTGCCGAGCCCGCCGTCATCCACGAAGCCATGTCACGCGAGCAAGCCGGACCCGCCGCGGGCACAGGGGAGGATCAGAAGTGAGCACCAGTCACACCCTCAGTGTTCTCGTCGAGGACAAGCCAGGCGTGCTGGCCCGCGTCTCCGCACTTTTCTCCCGCCGCGGATTCAACATCGAATCCCTTGCGGTGGGCGGAACCGAGATCCCCGAGATCTCACGTATGACCATCGTCGTCACGGTCGACGAGTTCCCTCTCGAGCAGGTGACGAAGCAGCTCAACAAGCTGATCAACGTCATCAAGATCGTCGAGCAGGACGGTGAAGCATCCGTCGCTCGCGAGCTCGTGCTCATCAAGGTGCGCGCAGATGCAAGCGTGCGCACGCAGGTCATCGAAACGGTGAACCTGTTCCGCGCCAAGGTGATCGACGTCTCCCCGGAGTCCGTCACCATCGAGGCGACCGGTACTCGGTCCAAGCTGGATGCACTGCTGCGGATGCTTGATCCGTACGGTATCCGGGAGATCGTTCAGTCCGGGGTCGTGGCAGTCGGTCGAGGGCCGAAGTCGATCACGGCCACCCGCTAGTACTTTTAGACACGTAAAAATCCAAGGAGAGGTTGAGAACTGTGGCAGTCGAGATGTTCTACGACGACGATGCCGATCTGTCGATCATTCAGGGCCGCAAGGTTGCTGTGATCGGCTACGGAAGCCAGGGCCACGCCCATTCGCTGAGCCTGCGTGACTCGGGCGTCGATGTGCGCATCGGCCTCAAGGAGGGCTCCAAGTCCCGCGAAAAGGCGCAGGAGCAGGGCCTGACAGTCGGTACGCCGGCCGAGGTTTCCGAGTGGGCCGACGTCATCATGGTGCTCGCACCTGACACCGCTCAGGCCAGCATTTTCAAGGGCGACATCGAGCCGAACCTCAAGGACGGCGACGCGCTGTTCTTCGGTCACGGCCTGAACATTCACTTCGACCTGATCAAGGCTCCGGAGTTCGTCACCGTCGGCATGGTTGCCCCCAAGGGGCCGGGCCACCTGGTGCGTCGTCAGTTCGTCGACGGCAAGGGCGTTCCCGCGCTCATCGCCATCGACCAGGATCCCAAGGGTGAAGGCCAGGCTCTCGCTCTGTCCTACGCCAAGGGCATCGGCGGAACCCGCGCAGGCGTCATCAAGACCACGTTCAAGGAAGAGACCGAGACGGACCTCTTCGGCGAGCAGGCTGTGCTCTGCGGCGGCACCGAGGAACTGGTCAAGACCGGTTTCGAGGTCATGGTCGAGGCCGGCTACGCACCCGAGATGGCGTACTTCGAGGTTCTGCACGAGCTCAAGCTCATCGTCGACCTCATGTACGAGGGTGGCATCGCCCGCATGAACTACTCGGTGTCCGACACCGCTGAGTTCGGTGGATACCTCTCCGGGCCGCGCGTCATCGACGCCGACACCAAGGAGCGCATGAAGGCGATCCTGGCCGACATCCAGTCCGGCGAGTTCACCCGTCGTCTGGTTGCCAACGTCGAGAACGGCAACACCGAGCTCGAAGGCCTGCGCAAGGCCAACGCCGAGCACCCCATCGAGGTCACCGGCAAGAAGCTGCGCGACCTGATGAGCTGGGTCGATCGTCCGATCACCGAAACCGCGTAATTCGTAGTTTCACGCTCCACGTCTCCACTGGCCTGATGTCGCGCCGGTTCAATTACGTTGAACCAGCGCGGCATTGGGCCGGAGTCGTTTTCCGGGCCGGCTGAGTCCGGATTCATATTCCATCGAGAATTCGCCCGCGAAAGTGTCCACTATGTGGTATCGCCTACCGCGTTGTGGATTCGAAGTGAGCGCGCACTAAACTATCGGTGGTTAAACCACCTTCACACCCACCTAATCAGGGAGTTTGCACGTGAGCCAGCCTGGCCGTCCCGTTGTTCTGATCGCCGACAAGCTCGCGCCGTCCACAGTCGAGGCGCTCGGTGACGGTGTGGAGGTGCGTTGGGTCGACGGACCCGACCGCCCGGCGCTGCTCGCCGCGGTACCCGAGGCCGACGCGATTCTCGTCCGTTCCGCCACCACCGTCGACGCCGAGGTTCTGGCCGCAGGCACCAAGCTGAAGATCATCGGCCGCGCCGGTGTCGGCCTGGACAACGTCGAGATCCCCGCAGCCACCGAGCGCGGCGTGATGGTCGTCAATGCACCGACCTCCAACATCCACTCGGCAGCCGAGCACGCAGTTGCTCTGCTCATGTCGACCGCTCGCCAGATTCCCGCAGCAGACAAGACCCTGCGTGAGAACACCTGGAAGCGAAGCAAGTTCAACGGCGTCGAGATCCTCGGCAAGACCGTCGGCGTTGTCGGACTCGGCCGCATCGGCCAGCTGTTCGCGCAGCGTCTCGCCGCGTTCGAAACCACCATCATCGCGTACGACCCCTACTTGCCCGCAGCTCGCGCCGCGCAGCTCGGCATCGAACTGGTCACCATCGACGAGCTCGTCGAGCGCGCCGACTTCATCTCCGTGCACCTGCCCAAGACCAAGGAAACGGCCGGCCTGATCAACGCCGAGCGTCTCGCCAAGGCCAAGGACGGCGTCATCATCGTCAACGCCGCCCGCGGTGGTCTGATCGACGAAGACGCGCTCTACGACGCACTGGTCTCCGGCAAGGTCCGCGGCGCCGGTCTCGACGTGTTCAGCACCGAGCCGTGCACCGATTCCAAGCTCTTCGAGCTCGACAACGTCGTCGTCACCCCGCACCTCGGAGCATCGACGTCCGAGGCTCAGGACCGCGCAGGCATCGACGTGGCGAAGAGTGTTCTCCTCGCTCTGGCGGGCGAATTCGTTCCCGAGGCTGTCAACGTCTCCGGCGGCCCCGTCGGAGAAGAAGTTGCTCCGTGGCTCGAGCTGGTCCGCAAGCTCGGTCTCCTCGCTGCGACGTTGTCGCCCGAAGCTGTGCAGACCGTGCAGGTTGTCGCCACCGGCGAGCTGTCTGCCGAAACCGTCGACATCCTCGGCCTGGCCGCACTGCGCGGCGTGTTCTCCGCCAGCAGCGACGAGGCCGTCACGTTCGTCAACGCTCCGGCACTGGCCGAGCAGCGCGGCGTGACCGTATCGGTCGAGAAGCACTCCGAGGCTCTTGCTCACCGCAGCGCGGTCGAGGTTCGCGCAGTTGCCGCGGACGGCACGGTCACGTCGGTCACCGGCGCACTCACCGGTCTGCAGCAGGTCGAGAAGATCGTCAACATCAACGGACGCAGCTTCGACCTGCGCGCCGAGGGTCACAACATCGTCGTTCACTACAGCGATCGCCCGGGCGTTCTCGGTGTCCTCGGCACCGTGCTCGGTAACGCGGGCGTGGACATCCTCGCCGCAGCGCTGAGCCAGGATGCCGAAGGCGAAGGCGCAACGGTCATCCTGCGCGTCGATCGCGTCGTCGGAGACGCCGAGGTCGAGGCAATCGTCTCGCAGCTCGACGCTCGCGTCGCCCAGGTCGACCTTTCCTGATTGTTTTTGCTGTGCGCCTTTATTAACCGCCCGCGGTTAATAAAGGCGCACAGTTCTACTGAGATGAGGACTCCATGAAGCTTGCGGTCATTCCGGGCGACGGAATCGGTGTCGAGGTCACAGCCGAAGCACTCAAGGTGCTCGGCAAGTTGGTTCCGGATCTGGAAACCACCGAATACGATCTCGGTGCCCGTCGCTACAACGCCACCGGCGAGTTGCTCCCGGCGGACGAGCTGGACCAGATCCGTCAGCACGACGCAATCCTGTTGGGCGCCATCGGTGATCCGCGGATCGTCGCACCCGGCATCCTCGAGCGTGGTCTGCTGCTGAACATGCGTTTCCAGCTCGATCATCACGTGAATCTTCGCCCCGCACAGCTGTACCCGGGTGCGCTGTCGCCATTGGCCGCCCAGCCGGAGATCGACTTCGTCGTGGTTCGTGAAGGCACCGAGGGCCCGTACACCGGTAACGGTGGCGCCATTCGCGTCGGCACCGATCACGAGATCGCGACCGAGGTGTCGATCAACACCTGGTTCGGCGCCGAGCGTGTTGTTCGTTATGCATTCGCGTTGGCGCAGACACGTTCCAAGCACCTCACCTTGATTCACAAGACCAACGTGCTCTCCAACGCGGGCGCAATCTGGACGCGTGCGATCGAGACAGTCGGGGCCGAGTACCCGGACGTCGAGACCGCGTACTGCCACATCGACGCTGCCACCATCTACATGGTGACCGACCCGTCGCGGTTCGACGTCATAGTCACGGACAACCTGTTCGGTGACATCATCACCGACCTGGCCGGTGCCGTGACCGGTGGAATCGGTTTGGCCGCAAGCGGAAACATCGACGCGTCCGGTACCAACCCGTCGATGTTCGAGCCCGTGCACGGCAGTGCTCCGGACATCGCCGGCAAGGGAATCGCAGATCCCACCGCCGCGATCCTCTCGGCCGCACTGCTTCTTCGCCATCTCGGACGCGAGGACGACGCCGCTCGCGTCGAGGCTGTGGTCGCTGCCGACCTGGTTACCCGCGGTGAAGGCCCCATCTCCACGACGGAGATCGGCGACCGGATCACTGCAGCGCTGTAAGGATTTCTTTCACGAGACTGACGCGCGTAAGCCTTTCGGCTTGCGCGCGTCAGTCGTTTCCGGCACCCCGATAGACTGGCCAGTATGCGTCTTGGTCGAATTGCCAGTCCCGATGGTGTTGCGTTCGTCAGTATCGAAGGTGAAGAGGATGCCCTCGTCGCCAAGGAAATTGCGGAGCACCCGTTCGGGAACCCCACCTTTACCGGCCGAAGTTGGCCGCTCGCCGATGTTCGTCTGCTGGCTCCGATTCTCGCCAGCAAGGTGATCTGTATCGGCAAGAATTATGCAGATCACATCGCGGAGATGGGCGGAGAAGCTCCCGCGGATCCCGTGATCTTCCTCAAGCCCAATACGTCCATCGTCGGCCCGGGCGCCCCGATCGTCTTGCCTCCGACGTCCAACGAGGTGCATTTCGAGGGTGAACTCGCGGTGGTCATCGGTCAGCCTTGCAAAGACGTACCCGCGGCGAAGGCGTTGAGCGTGGTCCTGGGCTACACGATCGCCAACGACGTATCGGCGCGAGATCATCAGCGTCACGACGGGCAATGGACGCGCGCGAAGGGCCACGACACCTTCTGCCCGCTCGGTCCGTGGATCGAAACCAGCCTCGATGCGTCCGACGTTGACATCAAGACCGAGGTGAACGGTCAGGTCAAGCAGGACAGCAGCACCGCCTTCCTGCTTCACGACATTCCGAAGATCATCGAGTGGATCTCGGCGGTGATGACCCTCCTGCCCGGCGACGTCATCCTCACCGGAACCCCCGCCGGAGTCGGCCCGATCGTCGACGGAGATTCCGTGTCGGTCACGGTGTCGGGGATCGGCACGCTCACGAACCCGGTGACCGCAAAGAATTGATCTGACCCGGTTCGTTCCGTCATGTCACTACGAAGGCCCCATTCCCACCGGATGGGGCCTTCGTCGTGGTGTGAGTCGAGAGGTGTCTGTCAAAGAAAAGTTGCAAGATGGTAACTAACGTTCGGTGGCCGATTGGGATTGCCCTCCGGTTCGAGATAATCGGGCCCTGGGACTGACCTGCGGGTTTCATGAGCCAGGCGAAGCTTCGTTCCTGATCCTCCTGGCGTTATGTCTGATTTAGCCAGGTTGAGAGAGTTCGCCTCGCGGTTTGCTGCCGCGGCTCACAACAGACCAAATTCCCTGAAATGTAACGCTGAGCAGTAGGGTGACCGATAACTGAAGAGAAGCCGATGGGGCAATCGAGTGGATTGCGCAGAAACGTGGTGATACATGACGACCTTCGCGGAAGGCTCCCGGACAGCGGCAGGGCAAGCGCAGAACGGTCAGCGGCCGGTGTGGCGAGACAAGAAGCGCTACCTGTGGCCACTGGGTTTGCTGGTGCCCCTCAGTCCGTTCGCTGCGTGGTTCCTGGTCGACAAATTCAGTCTCGGGCTCTTCTGGGCCATCGGGGCCTGGCTCATCGTGATCGTCATTCCCCTGATCGATCTATTGGCGGGCGAGGACGGTAACAGCCCACCGGACGAAGCGATCCCTGAATTGCAAGAGGATCGTTTCTACCGCTGGTGCACGTATCTGTTCCTGCCCCTCCAATACGTCGGTCTCGTGTTCGTCGCCTGGTGCTGGGTGAATGCGCCGATGGCGGCGGGGGAGAAGTTCGCGCTCGCGATGACTGCCGGCGTGGTTGCCGGTGTGGGGATCAACGCGGCGCATGAATTAGGGCACAAGAGCGAGAAGCTCGAGAAGTGGCTCGCGAAAGTAGCGCTGGCGCAGTCCTTCTACGGCCATTTCTACGTCGAGCACAACCATGGTCACCACGTCCGTGTCGCGACGCCGGAGGATCCGGCCAGTTCGCGATACAAGGAAAACTTCTGGTTCTTCTTGCCGCGCAGTGTCATCGGCGGCCTGCGCTCGGGATGGCGGATCGAAAGCGCTCGCCTGCAGCGTCAAGGCAGACGGACGTGGAGCTATCGGAACAACATCCTGAACGCGTGGGCGATGAGTGTTGTCCTGTTCGGCAGCCTGATCGCGGTGTTCGGGTGGGAAATCGCACCGTGGCTGGCCGTTCAGGCGATTGCCGGATTCACGTTCCTCGAGACCGCCAACTATCTCGAGCACTACGGCTTGCTACGTGCGAAGCGGCCTGACGGCTCGTACGTTCGCTGCTCGCCCGAGGACAGCTGGAACAGCGACCACGTCGTCAGCAATCTGTTCCTCTATCAACTTCAGCGTCACAGTGACCATCACGCGAATCCGCGTCTGCGGTACCAGAGCCTGCGCAGTGCGGCCGAAGCGCCGCAACTTCCAGCGGGTTACGCGGTCATGATCGTGTGCGCGTGGGTGCCGCCGCTGTGGCGAAAGGTCATGGACAAGCGACTACTCGCCTACTACGACGGTGACATGACACGTATCAACGTCTTGCCGGGTAAGTGATCGGCGGGATGGAGGAAGCGCTGCGGGACTAACCTGTAGTACGACCATCCATCATCGCCGAGCCAAGTGAGCCATGACCAACAGCGAAGTACGCGTCCGTTTCTGTCCGTCACCCACCGGAACCCCGCACGTAGGTTTGGTGCGCACCGCCTTGTTCAACTGGGCATTCGCACGACACCACGGCGGCACGTTCGTGTTCCGTATCGAAGACACCGATGCGCAGCGCGACAGTGAAGAGTCCTACCAGGCCATCCTCGACGCCCTCCGCTGGTTGGGGCTCAATTGGGACGAGGGCCCGGAGGTCGGTGGGCCGCACGCACCGTATCGCCAGTCCGAGCGTCGCGACCTGCATCTCGACGTCGTTGCCAAGTTGCTGGCCGCGGGCGAGGCCTACGAGTCCTACTCGACCAATGAAGAGGTCGAAGCGCGACACAAGGCGGCCGGACGCGACCCGAAGCTCGGATACGACAACTTCGATCGCGACCTCAGCGACGAGCAGCGCGCTGCCTACGTCGCCGAGGGTCGCAAGCCGGTCGTCCGCCTCCGGATGCCCGATCACGACCTGACGTGGAACGACCTGGTTCGCGGCGAGACCACGTTCAAGGCAGGCACCGTTCCGGACTTCGCGTTGACTCGCGGGAACGGTATTCCGCTGTACACGCTGGTCAACCCCGTCGACGACGCGTTGATGAAGATCACCCACGTACTGCGCGGTGAGGACCTGCTGTCCTCGACCCCGCGTCAGCTCGCGTTGTACGAGGCTTTGATCCGCATCGGTGTCGCCGATTTCACACCGTCGTTCGGGCACCTGCCGTTCGTGATGGGTCAGGGCAACAAGAAGCTTTCCAAGCGCGATCCCGAGTCCAACCTCTTCATTCACCGCGATCGGGGCTTCATTCCCGAGGGACTGCTGAACTACTTGGCTCTGCTCGGATGGAGCATTGCCGACGATCACGATGTCTTCTCACTCGACGAGATGGTTGCGGCCTTCGACGTTTCGAAGGTCAACTCCAACCCTGCCCGCTTCGACCAGAAAAAGGCCGACGCGATCAATGCCGAGCACATTCGCTTGCTCCAGCCGGCCGACTTCGCGGCCCGCCTGAAGTCGTTCCTGGTGGAGCACGGCCACATCAGCGCCGACGTCGATGAATCCACGTTCACTGTTGCGGCGGACCTCGTGCAGACGCGCATCGTCGTCCTGTCCGACGCGTGGGATCTGCTGAAGTTCCTGTTCGTCGACGAGGCGTCGTTTGCTCTCGATCCGGCCGCGGCGGCAAAGAACCTGAAGGAAGACGCTGGTCCGGTTCTGGATGCGTCTCTTGCGGCACTCGAGGCAACCTCGGAGTGGACTGCGGCCAGTATCGAGGAAGCACTCAAGAAGGCCCTCATCGAGGATCTGGAGCTCAAACCGCGTAAGGCCTTCGCTCCGGTTCGGGTCGCGATCACCGGCTCTCACATCAGCCCTCCGCTGTACGAGTCGATGGAATTGCTCGGTCGTGAGGTCTCGATTGCTCGGTTGCGCGCCGGTAGGGCAGCGGTAACCGCCTAGATCGGACTGTCTTCCGGCCGAAAATGAAGCAAAAACCTCCGGTGACCATACGATTTGGTATTTGGGGCAGGGGTACTGGTAATCTTCTTTTCGGCCGGAGACGAGCCGCCGAGCACAACAGCGAAGCGGATCGGGCAAGGCTGGTGAGCAAGACCTTGGGGTATGGTGTAATTGGCAACACAGCGGTTTCTGGTACCGCCATTCTAGGTTCGAGTCCTGGTACCCCAGCGGAAATCCGGTCGATTTTGTGGCCGGACTCAGACAAGCTAAGCTTGCTGAGCATCCAAGAGCAAGACTGAATACCACGTTTAAAAGCGTGTCCTGGCCCCGTCGTCTAGCGGCCTAGGACGCCGCCCTCTCAAGGCGGTAGCGCGGGTTCGAATCCCGTCGGGGCTACAAAGGAAAGACCCTCCGATCATTGATCGGAGGGTCTTTTCGTATGTATGGGAAATGTTTCCGGCGATGCGAAAAACGATCACCCCCAGTCGATTTCGACTGGGGGTGATCGTCATCTCACTCTGTTGTCCGTGATCGGCTATCCGCTCTTACGGCGGAACTCTCGCTTGTGATCGGCCGGGCCATGCGTGTTGTGGACCTTGGACTGTCCGTCGCGATGGTCGGTCGATTTGGCGTTCTGATGATTCTTCCGTTCGAGGGCTTCACGGAACTTTCGTTTGGTTTCCTCCGATTGGGATTCGGGTTCCGACGGGGTGTTGCTGTCGAGATCGCTCATATGCTCACTCCTTGTTGTTGGGCCTGTTGGTGAAACTACGCCGGCCCGAATTCGAAAGCTCGTGAATTTCGCTTCACGAATCTCGGGGTCTACGGCGATGGTGCAGTAGAACCGGAAAGAGGCATCGCAGGCATCCCGAGCTTGCGGTGATCCCACGAACGAGTTCGATCGGGAACGAACCGTACCGCGACGCGCTTGTGGAGCATCGCTTCGACGGCCGGGCGGAGATCCTCCGTGTACGGGCCCGTGTATCGCTCCCAGACGCTGATTCCCACGGCAAAGAGAGCTTCCGGATCCTCGACGATCACTCCGGTGCCCTCCATCGAGACTCCTCGCAGCGTGTCGTACGTCAGACCGTCTTCGATCAGGACGGACATTCGAGTGTCCCGGCGAAGATTGACCGCCTTCTGCGACTTGGCTTTGGTTTCGAACCAGATTTCGCCGTCGACTATCGCGAACCACATCGCGATCAGGTGAGGCATTCCGTCGGCGCTCAACGTCGCCATCGTTGCCGTACGGCTCTTTTCGACGAAGCTCGAAATTTCGGCCTCGGTCATCGTGATCTGACTACGCTGCTTTCCTGCCATGGTCGCGTCGTACTCCTACGTGCGTGCTCGAGGATCTGAAGGCCTTACTGTGTCACGAATTACAGACGCTTGTGGAGCGCTTCGGCAGCTGCGAGAAGGTCCGCCGCCCAGCGGGCTCCCGGTCGTCTACCCATCCGATCGATGGGGCCGGAGACCGAAATCGCGGCAATGACAGCGCCTGCCGAGTCTCGGACGGGAGCCGCGACGCTGGCGACACCCGGCTCACGTTCGGCTGCACTCTGTGCCCAGCCGCGCCGGCGAACCTCGAGGAGCACTCGTTCGCCGAACGACGCATCGGCGAGAACGGTCCGTTGGGTTTGTGGATCTGCCCATGCGAGAAGGACCTTGGCGCCGGAACCGGCATTCATCGGCAGCCTGGCCCCGACGAGAACTGTGTCGCGAAGGCCCGTGGGCGGTTCCATCGACGCGACGCAGATGCGTTGGGTGCCTTCCCGGCGGTACAGCTGGACGCTTTCGCCGGTGATTTCGCGAAGGCGGGGGAGGATGAGTCCGGCCGCAGCAATGAGTGGATCATTAGCGGTGGCAGCGAGTTCGGCGAGTCCGGGCCCTGGGCACCACTGACCGTCCGAGTCGCGTGTGAGGAGTCGATGGACTTCGAGACCGACGGCGAGTCTATGGGCGGTCGCGCGCGGCAAACCGGTTCGTGCACAGAGTTCGGTGAGGCTGCACGGTTCCTCAGCTACTGCATGAAGAACGCCCATTGCTTTGTCCAGGACGCCGATGCCGCTATGCTGTCTCATAGGTCGATACCAGTTTCTCGCATAGTGGGATGATAGCGCATTTCCTGGTGGACTAGCGCATTTACTGAAGGGCTAGTGCATTTCCTAGGGGCAGCCTGCATCTGCTGCGAGGGCTGGGGACCTACTTCACGCGCGGCGGGCCAGCCCGTAGTCCGCCGACGCGAGGCTACGTACAGAGGTGGAAGACATGGCACAGAAAGCACGCACTCTCGCCGAGAAGGTGTGGGACGACCACGTTGTCGTGAAAGGGGAGGGGCAGGATCCCGACCTCATCTACATCGATCTCCACCTCGTTCACGAAGTGACGAGCCCGCAGGCATTCGACGGACTTCGCTTGGCCGGACGCCCGTTGCGGCGTCCCGACCTGACGATCGCCACCGAGGACCACAACGTTCCGACGATCGACATCGACAAGCCGATCGCCGATCCCGTGTCCAAGACTCAGGTCGACACCTTGCGCCGAAATTGCGAGGAGTTCGGAGTTCGCTTGCACCGCATGGGCGATCTCGATCAGGGCATCGTGCATGTGGTCGGACCGCAGCTCGGCCTGACTCAGCCGGGAACCACCGTGGTGTGCGGCGACAGTCATACGTCGACGCACGGCGCATTCGGTGCGCTCGCAATGGGAATCGGCACCAGCGAGGTCGAGCACGTGATGGCGACGCAGACATTGTCGTTGCGCCCCTTCAAGACCATGGCGATCACGGTCGACGGCGAGCTGCCTCCTGGCGTCACGAGCAAGGACTTGATCCTGGCAGTCATCGCCAAGATCGGCACCGGCGGCGGCCAGGGCTACGTCCTGGAGTACCGCGGCGAGGCCATTCGCAAACTGTCGATGGAAGCTCGTATGACCATCTGCAACATGTCGATCGAGGCCGGAGCCCGTGCGGGCATGATCGCACCGGACGAGATCACTTACGAGTTCATCAAGGGCCGTCCGCATGCACCGTCGGGCGCAGAGTGGGACGAAGCCGTCGCCGCGTGGGAGTTGCTCAAGACCGACGAGGGCGCCGAATTCGACAACGAGGTCCACATCGACGCAAGCGCATTGACGCCTTTTGTCACGTGGGGAACCAATCCGGGACAGGGTGCACCGCTCGGTGACCGTGTTCCCGATCCGGAACTGATCGTCGACGAGAGCGAGCGTCAGGCTGCCGAGAAGGCGCTCACCTACATGGGTCTCGACGCCGGCATGGCGCTTCGGGATGTTGCTGTCGACACCGTCTTCGTCGGTTCGTGCACCAACGGACGCATCGAAGATCTGCGCGCGGTGGCCGAGGTGCTCGAGGGTCGCCATGTGGCAGAGGGCGTTCGGATGCTCATCGTTCCCGGCTCGATGCGGGTGCGTGCTCAAGCCGAAAGTGAAGGTCTCGGTGAAATCTTCACGGCGGCAGGGGCCGAATGGCGCCAGGCCGGTTGCTCGATGTGCTTGGGAATGAACCCTGACCAGCTTGCTCCCGGCGAGCGTTCGGCATCGACGTCCAACCGGAATTTCGAAGGCCGACAGGGTAAAGGCGGTCGGACCCATCTGGTTTCCCCGCTCGTCGCGGCTGCCACTGCGGTCCGCGGAACGCTCTCGGCACCGGCCGATCTGGTCTGACCCACTTACCATCTCGAGGAGAATTTCGATGGAATCCTTTACCACGCACAAGGGTATCGGCGTCCCGCTGCGACGCTCGAATGTCGATACCGATCAGATCATCCCTGCCGTGTACCTGAAACGGGTGACGCGCACGGGATTCGAGGACGGGCTGTTTGCAGGCTGGCGCACCGACCCCAACTTCATTCTCAATCTGGCTCCGTACGACAAGGGAAGTGTCCTCGTAGCCGGTCCCGATTTCGGCACGGGCTCTTCGCGTGAGCATGCCGTGTGGGCTCTCTCCGACTTCGGATTTCGGGTCGTCATCGCTTCCCGGTTCGCCGACATTTTCCGCGGGAACGCCGGAAAAGCCGGTCTCGTGGCGGCACAGGTCGAGCAGAGCGACGTCGAATTGCTCTGGAAGTTGCTCGAAGAGCAGCCCGGACTGGAATTGACAGTAGATCTCGAGAATCGGACCGTGAGCGCCGGAACTACGGTGGTGCCGTTCAATATTGACGACTACACACGGTGGCGTCTGCTGGAGGGTCTCGACGACATCGGACTGACATTGCGGCAGGTAGAAGCGATTTCCGAGTTCGAAAAGTCAAGGCCTTCATGGAAACCGACTACCCTTCCAGCCCGAATTTCGCAGGGCTGAACCGAAATCCGCAACTCCGCGCGGGAAGAGAAATAGGTCACCATTTCGCAGTCACGTTGAATGAGAATTGGCGTGGCACATAGACTCTTGCCGTTATCAGGTTTACCGTGGTTCTCAGTCGGTCCGACGGTGGACCACAATTAGCGGAGGAATTTCAATGAACAAGGCAGAGCTCATCGATGTTCTGACTGAAAAGCTGGGTTCGGACAGGCGCACAGCGACCGACGCAGTGGAGCACGTCGTGGACACCATCGTCCGCGCCGTCCACCGTGGCGAGAGCGTGACCATCACCGGCTTCGGAGTCTTCGAGCAGCGTCGTCGTGCAGCACGTGTTGCACGCAACCCGCGTACGGGCGAGACCGTCAAGGTCAAGCCGACGTCGGTTCCGGCTTTCCGTCCGGGTGCGCAGTTCAAGGCTGTTATCGCTGGTGGACAGAAGCTTCCGGCCACCGGCCCGGCAGTCAAGCGTGGCGTAGCAGCACCGGCCACCAAGGCTGCAGCCAAGAAGGCTGCTGCCAAGAAGACCGCAGCCAAGAAGGCTCCGGCAAAGAAGGCTCCGGCCAAGACCGCAGCCAAGAAGACGGTTGCCGCGAAGGCTCCCGCCAAGAAGGCTCCGGCCAAGACCGCAGCCAAGAAGACGGTTGCCACCAAGGCTCCCGCCAAGAAGGCTCCGGCCAAGACCGCAGCCAAGGCTCCGGCCAAGAAGGCTCCGGCCAAGAAGGCTCCGGCCAAGACCGCAGCCAAGAAGGCTCCGGCCAAGAAGGCTCCGGCCAAGCGCGGAAAGTAGTCGCGTTCGGGTGAAAAACCCGATGCCGTAAGACAAAGAGGTGCAGCCGCGGATCTGATCCGCGGCTGCACCTCTTTTTGCTGTCTGGGAGAAGTGTGAATTCTCCTGTGTTTCAGTGCTTTGCAAAACTACCGAATCGAACTGGGGCCGGTTGGTCCAAATCCCTCAGGAGTTGGCGACTTTGGGGAGCGGGCTGTCGAGGTGATCGGCGGCGACGAGACGGCCGTCGAGGAACGAGAGCACCCAAGTGCTCGCCTTACGGTTGCGTGCAGAGGGCAGTGTTACACCGGCCGTATCAGCCCACCAGCGCATCAAATCGGGGATGACGCCTCCTTGGCTGCAGATCACTGGAGTGCCCTCCAGTGCGGCGATCTGCAGCGCACGTGCCCGAGCGGCGTCGGGATCGGCCTCGTAACCTTCTTCGGTCAGAAGAGGTTCCGTCGAAATCTCGACACCCAATGCCTCCGCCAACGGCATTACGGTGTCGATGCAGCGCGTACGGTCAGCCGCGAAAACCGAATCGGCTCCGAAGATTTTCAGCTGTTCGACCAAGGCGGCGGATTGCTCTTTGCCCTTGGCGTCGAGTGGACGCAAATTGTCGTCGCCCTTGTACCGCTTACGGCTTCCAGCCTTTGCGTGGCGGACGAGTAATACCGTTTTCGTGTCAGGCCGAATGGAAACGAAGCGGCGAAGAATCATTCGATCCATCGGGTAGGAAAGATGATCGGCGACCTCGGCGACCGGAAGCCAATAGAGAACATCTACTTCGTTATTCGGCCCGAAATCTCCGTCTACTGCTTCGGCCGACCAGTATTCGACTCGTTTGAGTTTGCGATGTCCCGGGATCGGGTACGTCACGCCACCGAGGTGCCTTCCGAAACGTCCGGTGATCGAGGTCTCTTCGCGGACCTCGCGAACTGCTGCGGTCAAGAAGGTCTCGCCTGGATCGAGCTTTCCTTTGGGGAATGACCAGTCGTCGTACTTCGGTCGATGTACGACGGCGATCTCGATGGCGGAAGGATCCTGGGGAGCCTTCCGCCACAGAACCGCGCCTGCGGCAAAGATGTTGGCTTTGACCGGCTTGTCGCTCATGGTGTGATCCGAGCCCGTCAAGACCCGCTGGCGGTGCGGCTGCGCATCAACGACTGTTGATGCTCACGTACGTCCTCACCGCGTTCGGGTGCAGCGACCCAACTGCCGTCCGGATGCAGTACCCAGCAGCGAGTTCGCGGATCGAGCGCGGAATCGAAGATGTCACCGAGTTGCTTCGACAGTTTCGGATCCTTGACCTGCACCATGACCTCGACGCGGCGATCGAGGTTGCGGTGCATCATGTCTGCGCTGCCGATCCAGAATTCGTCGGCCGAGCGGAAATGGAACATTCGCGAGTGTTCGAGGAACCGCCCGAGAATGGAACGTACTTCGATGTTTTCGCTGAGGCCCGGAACACCCGGCTTGAGCGCGCAGATTCCGCGGACCACGATCTCGACGGGGATACCGGCCTTGGACGCGCGGTACAACGCGTCGATGACCTGCTCGTCGACCAATGCGTTGGCTTTCAAGCGGATACCGGCATCGCGGCCTGCAAGCTTGTGAGCGATCTCGTTGTCGATCCGCTCGATGATCCCGCGGCGAACCCCGTACGGCGCAACGAGAAGGTTGCGGTAGCTCGTCTTTCGGGAGTATCCGGTCAGCGAGTTGAAGAGGTCGGTGAGGTCAGCACCGATCTCCGGTGCTGCGGTGAGCAATCCGACGTCCTCGTACATGCGCGCGGTCTTCGGGTTGTAGTTGCCGGTGCCGATGTGGCAGTAGCGACGAATTGTCGAACCTTCGCGCCTGACGACGAGGCAGGTCTTGCAGTGAGTCTTGAGACCGACGAGACCGTAGACGACGTGAACGCCGGCCTGCTCGAGTTTGCGTGCCCACTTGATGTTGGCTTGCTCGTCGAAGCGCGCCTTGATCTCGACGAGGGCAACAACTTGCTTGCCGGCCTCGGCGGCGTCGATCAGTGCGTTGACGATGGGGGAGTCGCCCGAAGTTCGGTACAGGGTCTGCTTGATCGCGAGCACCTGCGGGTCGGCCGCGGCCTGTTCGATGAAGCGTTGAACGCTGGTGGAAAACGAGTCGTAAGGGTGGTGGACGAGCACGTCGCCCTCGCGCAGGGTCGAGAACACACTCTTCGGTGTCTCACGCTCGCCGAACGCCGGATGCGTCGCCGGGACGAACGGAGCGTCCTTGAGCGCCGGGCGATCGACGGCGTAAACCTGCCAGAGGCAGGACAAGTCGAGGAGCCCGGAAACCTCGATCACGTCAGCCGGATCGACGTCGAGTTCACGCAGAAGCAGTTCGAGCATGTGCTCGGTCATGTCGTCGGCAACTTCGAGGCGAACGGGCGAACCGAAACGACGACGCGCCAATTCACGTTCGAGTGCCTGCAGCAGATCCTCGTCCCGATCCTCTTCGACCTCGAAATCGGCGTTGCGTGTGATTCGGAAGGCGTGATGTTCGACGATTTCCATTCCGGGGAACAGCACGTCCAGATGAGCCGAAATCAGTTCTTCCATCGGGAGGAACGAATCGATGGTGGACGAAGACGTCGTGCTCTTGACTCGCACGAACCGGCCGACGTTGTCGGGAACCTTGACGCGAGCGAAGTGTTCGCCGCGGGTGACGGAGTCCTTCACTGTCACGGCGAGGTTGAGGCTCAGTCCGCTGATGTAGGGGAACGGGTGGGCGTGATCGACTGCCAACGGCGTCAGTACCGGGAAGACCTGCTCGTGGAAATGCGCCGAGAGCCGGCCGTGATCGTCGGCGCTGAGGTCGGCCCATCGAACAATTGAAATGCCTTCTGCCGCCAGGGCAGGGCGGACCGAGTCGAGAAACACGTGTGCGTGCTTGTCGGCGAGTTCCTGGGTGCGACGCGCAATGAGCGCCAATTGTTCGCGTGGGGAGAGGCCGTCGGCGGACCTGACCGACAGTCCCGTCTCGTCGCGGCGCTTGAGTCCGGCGACCCGGACCATGAAAAATTCGTCGAGATTGGAAGCGAAGATGGCGAGGAACTTTGCGCGTTCGAGCAACGGCAGTGACTCGTCGGCAGCCAATGCGAGAACACGGGCATTGAAATCGAGCCAGCTGAGTTCGCGGTTTAGGTAACGATCCTCGGGAAGTCCGACGAGCAATTCGGGTAGCTCTGCCTTGGTAGCTGCAGGGGGAGCGCCCGGGATGTTGGTGGCGACCGCGACGGCCTGAGATCGCGGCGAGGTGGCCGCGCCGTTCTCGTGCCGGCCGGAGCTGTGGTCTCCGTCCGACTGGTCTTCGGAAATACGGTTTTCGAGTGCTTCGCCATTGCTCACTCGTCGATCATCCCCCACAATCGCGCGGTCCGACAATCGATGAAAGAAAATTCATCGACTGTTCGACGGCGTGGCCTTGAGTCTGGTCAACGAAGCCAATGTCGCGGGGCCTACTCCCAGTGCGCGCACGGTGTCGAGGTCGGCGTGGGTGTCGACGTCGGTGCGCAGTCCCGGCCATTGGCCGTTGAGTGGACGAGCACCTGAATTAGCATGTCCCCGTGCGGATTCCGGACCGAATCGGGGGTCGAGCGCACTCTCGCCACACGCAAACAATGCGGAAGTGCCGGTGCCGTGGTGATCGACGACGACTGAACGTCCACCGCTTCGGGCGGCGGCCACGGCCTCCGTCAGTTCGCTCGGTCGCATCGCGGGCAAGTCGGCTTGCAGCACAACGAGGTCGACCACTCCGCGTTTGGCTCGGATATCGGCGGCCGCTGCACTCAACGCTGCGTTGAGGGTTTCCTCCGCGCGCGGTGAGGCGCCGTTGGTCAGCGAGATGTGGGGAGCTGGATCGGCGTAGACCGTCACGCCGACGGAATACGCAAGAGCGGCAACGGTCGGGTCTGGGGTGACCACCGTGACGGTGTCGATGGCAGAGACGGCGGCAACGGTCGCGAGGGTGTCGTGAAGCATGGCCAACACGAGGTCTGCACGCGCGTCCGCGTCGAGTTCGCCCGCGAGCCGGGACTTGGCCGATCTCAAGGACTTGACGGCCACTATCGCATGCATGGGGCGTTCGATCTCCGTGCGCGTATGCGGTGTCTCCACGACGTGTGGGTACGGGGGTTCCGCGCTGTCCATCCCTCGATCTTGCCAGTCATCACGCTCGGTGTCCGCGGCTGCCCACCGCAGTGCACCACAGGCGATACTCTGTGCAGACGATTTTTCTGGCGGCGACCCGCTTCGCCGGGTAGACGGGGTGAGCGTGTGAGTAAGGCAGCTGTATTGGGCGCAGGTTCGTGGGGAACAGCGTTGGCCAAGGTGATGGCCGAGGCCGGAACCGACGTGACGATGTGGGCCAGGCGTGAAGAGGTCGCGAAGCGCATCGACACCGCACACGAGAACAGCGACTATCTGCCGGGCATTGCTTTGCCTTCGTCGATTCGCGCGACCCACCACCACGAGGAGGCGATGGCAGGCGCTGACTTCATCGTGCTGGCGGTTCCCTCGCAGTCGCTACGGGGAAACCTGGAGCAGTGGAAAGGCTCGATCGGACCCGATGCGACTCTGCTGAGTCTGGCCAAGGGAATCGAGACCGGGACGCTCATGCGCATGAGCCAGGTCATCGTGTCGGTGACCGGCGTGGAACCGGGGCGCGTCGCGGTGCTCTCGGGCCCGAATCTTGCACACGAGATCGCCAGCGGGCAGCCAGCGGCCACGGTGATCGCCTGCTCGGATTCCTCGCGTGCCCTCGCTCTCCAGGATGCTTGCGCTACCGGCTATTTCAGGCCGTACACCAACTCCGACGTCATCGGTTGCGAGATCGGTGGCGCGTGCAAGAACGTGATCGCGCTGGCCTGCGGCATGGCCGCCGGTAGTGGATTCGGCGACAACACGGTTGCCAGCATCATCACCCGTGGTCTCGCCGAGACGATTCGGCTCGGTGTCGCGCTCGGCGCCAAGGCGTCGACGCTTGCAGGCTTGGCGGGCGTCGGTGACCTGGTCGCGACCTGCACGTCCGAGTTGTCGCGAAACCGGACGTTCGGAGAGCGACTCGGACGGGGCGGGTCGATGGAATCGGCACAGAAGGCAACCAACGGTCAGGTCGCCGAGGGTGTGAAGTCGTGCACGTCGGTACGCGCACTCGCTGCCGGCTACGACGTGGAGATGCCGTTGACCGACGCGGTCCATCGGGTGTGCCACGAAGGCATGGCCGTCAGCGATGCGATCGGTCAGTTGCTCGGACGCCGGACGAAGCCGGAATGAGTGAAATCGGTGTGAGTGACTTCGAGGGTTACGGGGATTCGACGCGCAGCGTGAGCGCCGTTGCACGCGAACACGCTGCGGGTCAGCCCATGCAGATGGGCCCGATATTTGCTGCGCCGTACCAGCTTTCGGTGGACGAAGGCTCCGAGTCCGATACCTATGCTCGAGCGTCGAACCCGGGTTGGCGCGGACTCGAATCGGCGCTCGCGGCGCTCGAAGGGGCGGACCACGCACTCGTCATGGGGTCGGGGATGTCTGCGATCACAGCGACCTTGCGCAGCGTGCTCGTCGCCGGGGATACCGTCGTCGTGCCCTCGGATGGGTACTACCAGGTGCGGTTGTACGCGAACGAACGGTTGGCTCCGTTGGGAATCACCGTTCGCGAAGTCTCGACCCTGCAGATGGGCGACGCGAGTTTCGGGGAACTGCTCGACGCGTCACCGGGTCGCGTGGTCGTCGTCGCCGAGACGCCGTCCAACCCGGTGCTGGACGTGGTCGACCTTCGCGTGCTCGCCGACGTGTGCCACCGAGCGGGTGCGCTGCTGATCGTCGACAACACGACTGCAACACCGCTGGGGCAGCGCCCGCTCGAATTGGGTGCCGACGTCGTGGTGGCCAGCGGTACCAAGGCACTCAGCGGGCACAGTGACCTCCTGATAGGTTACGTCGCTACTTCCGATGCGGCGGTGAGTCAGCGGATCGAGCGTGAGCGACTTCTTTCGGGAACAGTGCTCGGCCCCTTCGAGACGTGGCTTGCGCACCGGAGTCTCGGCACGGCAGGCCTGCGATTCGGGCGTCAGTGCGACAACGCGCTGGCCCTGGCCGAGATGTTGGCTGGACACAAAGCGGTCCGGTCCGTTCGTTATCCCGGCCTTCGCGGTGACCCGTCCTACACAACGGCATCCGGTCAGATGAAACGATTCGGCGGATTGGTGAGCGTCGAGTTGGATTCGGCTCAAGCATTCCACTCGTTCGTCGAAGCGAGCAATCTCGTCACGGCCGCCACCAGCTTCGGCGGGATCCACACGACGGCGGATCGTCGTGCGCGCTGGGGCGATCCGGTCAGTGCGGGTTTTGTCCGAATCGCTTGTGGCATCGAGGACACCGCCGATCTTCTGGCCGACATCGAGCGCGCGCTCGACGCGTGAGCGGACCACGTCGATGATTTCCGGCCCGGCCCGATCGCGTGCCGAAGTCGATTCGGCGGTACGGTTTGACGCGTGAACAGCAGTCGTACCCGCGTGGCCGTGATCTTCGGTGGCCGGAGCAATGAGCATTCAGTGTCCTGTGTTTCCGCCGGAAGCGTCCTGAGCAACCTCGACCCGGATCGGTACGACGTCGTACCGATCGGCATCACCGTCGACGGTTCCTGGGTCCTCGGGTCGAGCGACCCCAGCTCCCTCGCGATCAGCGGGCGCGCGTTGCCGTCGGTCGACAAAGACGGAACGTCGGTGGTCCTCAGCGCGGACCCCACCCGCGAGGGCGAGGTCATCTCCTTCGACGGCTCCGACGCCGGTGCTGTGCTCGCGTCGGTCGACGTCGTTTTCCCCGTTCTGCATGGGGCTTACGGCGAAGACGGCACCATTCAGGGATTGCTCGAACTTGCCGGGGTTCCGTATGTCGGACCCGGAGTCCTGGCCAGCGCCGCCGGCATGGACAAAGAGTTCACGAAGAAGCTTCTTGCCGCTGAAGGACTTCCCGTCGGAGTGCAGGTCGTGCTTCGACCGGGAATCGCAACGCTGACCGAAGAGCAGAAGGCGGAGTTGGGCCTTCCCGTGTTCGTGAAGCCCGCTCGTGGTGGTTCGTCCATCGGTATCACCCGGGTGAGCAATTGGGACGGTCTGGACGGGGCGATCGCTCATGCGCGCCTGCACGATCCCAAGGTGATCGTCGAAGGCGCGATCATCGGCCGTGAGGTGGAATGCGGCGTCCTCGAATTCCCGAACGGTGACGTCAAGGCGAGTGTGGTCGCTGAGATCCGGATGCCGGATTCCGACACCGATTCGGACGCGTTCTACGACTTCGACACCAAGTACCTCGACGACGTCTGCGAATTCGACATCCCCGCGAAACTCGACGAGTCGGTGAGCGACCAGATCAGGGAGCTTGCAGTCCGCGCGTTCAAGGCACTCGATTGCCAGGGACTCTCGCGGGTCGATTTCTTCGTCACGGCTGACGGCCCGGTGATCAACGAGATCAACACGATGCCCGGGTTCACTTCCATCTCGATGTATCCGAAGATGTGGAACGCCACCGGAATCGATTACCGCACTTTGATTTCGACACTGGTCGACACCGCCATCGCTCGCGGTACCGGACTTCGCTGATCAGGGAACCGCGACCGGCGCCGGGTCGAGGGGCTTCTGTTCGAGAGTCGCCGTGATGGTGTCGGAGATCTCCTGAATCGGCGTCGGGCCGGTCCCGTCGGGGATAGTGATACCGATGTACTCACCGCGGTCTACGGCAAACCAAGTGCTCGCAGCCAGACCGACGTCGGTTCCCGAGACCTGGAACCATTGGACACCGTTCACAACCTGAAGTGCTGCAGCCTGGTCGAACTCGGTCGGACGGTCGAGCCCGCAGCGCAACACGATCGGCTCACCTTCGCTGCGCTGCCAAGCTGCCGCTCCAGCCGGAGCGGGGTCAACCAACTCGGCTTTCGTGAAGTCGTCGATCTTGTCGGGGAGCGCACCGAGGAGGGAAACGCAGGCCTCCGACTCCGCTGCCGGTGCCGGTACGGGTCCCAGCGCTACCGGCGAGAGTTCAGGGTTGTTTCCCGCGACGACGGCCGCGATCACCACTCCGACGATCAGGGCTACCGGGAGCGCGATGGCGGTGGCGATCAGCGCCGGACTGCGGCGCTCGGACGGATCGTTGTCACTATCGGGGTCGATGTCGGCGTTGTCTGCGGTGGAGGTGTTTTCTGCCATGCTCAGTTCTTCGCTCGGGTCCTGGTCCAGTCGATCAGCGGTCTTGTCACTTCTGAGGGCACGTCGGTGAATCGGTAGGATTGCCGACACACGTGTGAGCTTGCAGAAGCATTCACGACCACAGCTAGAAGGTACCGCAGGCCGCTTACGAGCGAATTGCGTCGGCATTGGAGACACTCATCGCATCATCGGAGTTCGCTGCATCATCTGAGTTCACAGCATCATCTGAGTTCGGGTCAGAGCACACTGTTGAACAGGTGGGGGAGTTCGACGTGATCGCGCGATCTCTGGTCGGCCGAATCCAACCGGTCACCACCGAATTGGGGCCGGGTGACGATGCCGCGATCGTGACGTCCGGAGACGGCCGTGTGGTTGTCTCGTCCGACATGCTGGTCGAAGGTCGGCATTTCCGAATGGATTGGTCTTCGCCACGCGACATCGGCCGAAAGGCAGTGGCACAGAACGCTGCGGATGTCGTCTCGATGGGAGCGCGGCCGACGGCATTCACCGTGTCTCTGGGATGCCCGCCTTCGACTCCGGTCGACGTGATCGACGCAATCTCCGCGGGAATCTGGGACGCGGCAACCGATCTGGGGGCCGGTGTGGTCGGCGGTGACCTGGTCCAGTCGCCGGTGGTCGTGGTGTCGGTGACCGTGCTCGGCGATCTCGGTGGCCGTCCGGCAGTTCTGCGTTCGGGAGCAAAGATCGGTGACAAGATCGCGGTCGCCGGGTTGTTCGGTTGCTCGGCAGCCGGGTTGGCACTACTGCTCGACGAAGCCGAAAGCTTTCCAGACTTGCTTGCCGCTCATCGTGTTCCGAATCCGCCGTATCAATCGGCATGGGACGCCGCAGAATCAGCACATTCCATGACGGACGTATCCGACGGATTGATCGCGGACCTTCGACATCTCGCAGAGGCCTCGCACGTGCGGTTCGACATCGTCTCGGCCGCGGTTCCCACCTCACTCGATGTCGCATCGGCGGCCGAGGCGCTCGACGTCGATCCGCTGGACTGGATCCTCTCCGGTGGTGAAGATCACGGATTTGCAGCAACTTTCGGGCCTGAGGTCGAGATTCCGTCGGGTTGGACTGTGATCGGTGAGGTTGCGGCCGGTTCCGGCGTGAGCGTCGACGGTTCGCTTCGCGAGAGCGGTGGGGGCTGGCACAGCTTTTCGACCACCGGCACCACCGCGGTATAGGTTGCTTTCATGGCTGTATATGCACTTGGAGACAGAGTTCCGGACATTCATCCGGACGCATACGTTCACCCGGACGCGGTGGTGATCGGCGCTGTGACTCTCGCGGCGGGCACCTCGATCTGGCCGCAGGCGGTATTGCGTGGTGACTACGGAACCATTTCGGTGGGAACCGGATCCAACATCCAGGACGGAACTGTCATCCATTGCACCGCCATCGATGCGACTGTCATCGGTTCCGGTTGCGTGGTGGGCCACAACGCGCACATCGAGGGGTCGACCATCGAGGACCACTGCCTGATCGCATCGGGATCCGTGGTTCTCAACGGAACGGTGATCGGGACGGGGTCGATCGTCGCCGCGGGTGCGGTGGTGGCCAACAAGATGCAGGTTCCCCCGCGCAGCATGGCACTCGGTGTGCCCGCCAAGGTCCGTGCGGGATACGAAGTTCCGCTCGGCCACCTCGACGGAAACGTCAAGATGTACGCAGCCAATGCGGCGTACTACCGCGACGCGTTGCGCAGGCTCGACTGATGGCGCCGCTTGCAGAGATCGTCGATCCAGGGTGGGCGCGGGCACTCGAACCGGTCTCGGAGCAGATCTCCGCGATGGGTAAGTTCTTGCGCGAAGAGATCGCTGCGGGACGGGAGTATCTGCCTGCGGGAGAGAACGTCTTGCGTGCATTCACGAACCCGTTCGACGACGTTCGGGTGCTCATCGTCGGTCAAGATCCCTATCCGACGCCCGGTCATGCTGTCGGGTTGAGCTTTTCGGTTGCCCCGGACGTGCGGCCGGTTCCACGAAGTCTCGGTAATATCTACAAGGAGTATCACCAGGATCTCGGGTTGCCGATACCGCCGAACGGCGATCTGACGCCGTGGTCGAAACAAGGTGTGCTGCTTCTCAATCGCGTACTCACCGTGCAGCCGGGTCAAGCCGCTTCTCATCGTAAGAAGGGCTGGGAGCCGGTGACCGAGCAGGCTATCCGCGCTTTGGTGGCGCGGTCGTCACCGATGGTGGCGATCTTGTGGGGTCGTGACGCGGCCACTCTCGCGCCGATGCTGGGCGACACACCGATCATCGAATCAGCGCACCCGTCACCGCTTTCGGCTTCGCGCGGCTTCTTCGGTTCGCGCCCGTTCAGTCGTGCGAACGAACTCTTGACCGGACTCGGGGCCGACCCGGTCGACTGGAATCTGGGCTGATCGAACTGCGCCTGCACTCACCTGGCATGCCGAACGTCGTGACACGACATTCGGCATGCCAGCTGACTAGGCCTGCTTTGCGGAAGTGAAATCGGGGCGACGCTTGTCGACGAATGCGTCGACACCCTCGCGCCCGATCGGGCTGTTCGCCGCGAGGGCGATGGACGCAGCCTCGGCGTCGAGTTGCTCGGCGAGCGAGTTCGTCCGTGACGAACGCAGCAGCGCTTTGATTCCCGAGTACGACGTGCTCGGCCCGTTGGCCAAGGCGCGTGCGAGGCGAGCTGCCTCTTCCTGGACCTCGTCGTCGCCGACGAGTCGGGTGAGGATCCCCAGCCGGACGGCTTCGTCGCCACCGATCACCGAATCGTTGAGAAGAATCTCGCGAGCGCGTGCCACGCCGACGATGCGGGGGAGTGTCCACGACATTCCGCCGTCCGGGGTGAAACCGATGGAGGGGTACGCGGGGCGGAGCTTGGTGCCGGTGCCGCCGATTGCGACGTCGGCGAGGCAGACCAGGCTCATTCCGGCGCCGGCAGCCCATCCGTGGACCCCGGCCACCACTGGAGCGGTCGCGGCGTCGAGCGCGCGAACGAACACGTGGAAGACACGGGCAACCTCGGCGACGTACTCGCCGCGGTCAGGGGCTGCGGCGAACGCACGGACGTTGCCGCCGGCACAGAAGTTTGCGCCTTCGCCGACCAGAAGGATGCTCCCGATGTCGTTTCCGACTGTCTCGAGCGCCTGCGCGCCCTGAACCAGTCCTTCGTCGTCGAGGGAGGTGCCGTTGGCGGCGGTGGAAATGGTGATGCGGAGTACGCCCTCGTCGAGGGTCACTTTGCTCAGGTCATCGATGGAAGTCACTCAACGCACATTACGGGTGTCGGACAGCCATACGAAACACGGGGACACATAGATACAGACACATAGAAACAGCTCTGCCCCCGTCACTTCGGTGACGGGGGCAGAGCCTGCAATAGTTTGTGCTCGGGCAATCAGCCCCGAGCGACCTTGCCTGCCTTCAGGCAGGAGGTGCACACGTTGACCTTACGGGTGTTACCCGGGGCAACCTCGGTACGAACAGACTGAATGTTCGGGTTCCAGCGACGATTGGTACGCCGGTGCGAGTGCGAGACCGACTTACCGAAGCCGGGCCCCTTGGCGCATACGTCGCAGACGGCAGCCATAGTCGCGAACTCCTTGTTAGAAATGAATATTGAAGTGGTTACCCTACACGGTAGGGCAGCCAGAATTACAATCCGAATATACTCGACTTCGAACCGATCCTTGACCGCTCACTGTGCAGTCGAACGTGAAAACAGTCAATCAGCAACAAACAAAGTGCAGCATTATTTCGTGTAGCCCGTTCGAGGCAACCGTGTAAGAGTAACCGCTTCCGGCCCGAATGGCCAAACCGCCCGGTAATGACGGTCGCGCAGAAGCGTCGGACTACCCTCGACTGCACCGATCACCGATCTCTTTTTCATCGTCAGTCTTTCCATCGTCTGTCTGTCCATCGTGGAGGGGAACCGTCAGTGGGGGAAGTGCAACGCGTCGCCGAAGAAGCGGAATCCGTCGCGGACGGACATCTGCTGCGGCGCTGGGCCCGCCGGGCGGTCGACAGCCTCCAGAAACGTCGCGGTGAGATCAACAGCCTCAACGTCTTTCCCATCCCTGATTCGGATACCGGCACCAACCTGTTGTTCACGATGCGGGCCGCGCTCGATTCCGCCGAGACGATCGAGGACGACGTCCGCAGTGCCGGCCGCGTCGCGAACGCGCTGGCTCGGGGCGCGGTGTCCGGTGCACGCGGTAATTCCGGAGTGATCCTCTCCCAGGTGATCCGGGGTATCGCGGAGAGCGTTCAAGGCGAGCACATCGACGGCCGGAGCTTTGCGAACTCACTGACCACGGCGACGGGACTGGCTTCTCGGGCTGTCTCCGATCTGGTGGAAGGCACCATCGTCACGGTTCTGCGCGCGTCGGGTGAGGCAGCGCAGGAGTGCGTCGACACCAAGACGCCGAGCGGCGAGGACCTTGCTTCCGTGGTTGCCGCCGCTGCCGATGCGGCTGCGATCGCGCTGAACAAGACCCCGGAGCAACTGGACGTTCTGGCGTCGGCCGGGGTGGTCGATGCCGGGGGATTCGGTCTGGTTCTGATCCTCGACGCTTTTGTCGAGGTGGTGACCGGGAAGTCGCAGGTTCGCGAGGATCTGGGGACGCCGGACCCGAGGTCGAGCGCAGTTGTCGACGTCAGCGCATTCGATCACGATTGGGCTCACAAGAGCCCGATCGAATGTGGTGATCACTCGGAACAGGATTTCGAGGTCATGTACCTCGTCGACGACTCGGACGACGATCGCATGACGGCGCTGCGCACGCGGCTGTCCGTCCTCGGAGATTCGACGGTCATCGTCAGCGACGGCTTCGGTGGCTGGTCGGTGCACGTGCATTGCTGCGATGCCGGTGCAGCCGTCGAAGCCGGCCTCGAAGCCGGGAAGGTCCACGGTATTCGCATCAGCAGTTTTCTCGTCGACGAACGCGACCAGTTGGTGGCACGGGCGGAGAGGCGATTCCCGGGTGCCGGTGCCCGCGGCGTTCTGGCCGTCGTTGCCGGTGAGAGTGCGGCGGCGTTGTTCGAGAGTGAGGGTGCGACGGTTCTTCGGTGCGACGACGCGCCGGTGACACGTGCGCAACTGCTCGGCCGCATTCGTCAGATGGAGCGAAGTGAAGTTCTGGTGCTGCCGAACGGAGCCTTGACGGCTCAGGAACTGGTCGCAGTCAGTGCCGCTGCACGCGATCCGCTTCACCAGGTTCTGCTGCTGTCGACATCGTCGATGGTTCAGGGCTTGGCCGCACTTGCCGTTCACGACGCTCAACGCAACGTCGCCGACGACGGCTTCACGATGTCCGAGGCGGCGGCTGCGACGCGCTGGGGATCATTGCGAATTGCGGTCGAGCGTTCGCTGACGTACGTCGGGACATGTGATCCGGGTGACGCGATCGGTCTGATGGGGCACGAGGTGGTGCTCATCGGTCCCGACGTCGCGGAGTCGAGTGCGCGACTGGTCGACCTCGCGCTCGGATCCGGTGGCGAACTCGTGACCCTACTCATGGGCGCCGACGCGCCGGACGACCTGGCCGGGCAGCTCGAGGCGCACGTCATCGCGCACCATCCGGGCGTCGACGTGCTCGTCTATCAGGGTGATCAGCCGGGTGACCTGTTCCAGTTGGGTGTGGAGTGATCGAACCGGGTCTGTCGGTGACTACTGATATACGAACACATGTGCTTACCGCGACACTGTGCTGGAGGAACTGATGGCGACGCTCGCCGACCCACTCGATCGGCTGCTGGGAAAGAAGACCGCGGACGCGCTCGACGAGGCATTCGAGATTCGGACGGTCGAGGACCTGCTGCGTCACTACCCACACCGGTACGCGTCGGCAGGCAAGGAACTTGCCGAGAAGGAGCCGCCCGAGGGTGAGCACATCACCATTATCGCGCGGGTGGCGTCGGCTGCGGTCGTGAAGATGAAGAACCGTCCGGGGCAGATGTTGCGAGTATCGCTCGCGACTGATTCGCAAACCGTCGACGTCACGTTCTTCAACCCGCAGAAGGTGCGGCACGTCATCAAGCCCGGCGTGCGCGCGATGTTCTCCGGGACGGTGAAGTACTTCCGCGGCAAGTGGTCTCTCACCCACCCGAGCTACCTGATCCTCCCGGAACCTCGTGTCGGCGAGGAGGATTCGGTAGTTCCGCTTGCATCCATCAAGGGGGCCGGTGACCTTGCCGGTCTGGCTCGCGCAAATCAGGATCCCGGCGCCGAACTCGATCTGTCCGTCTTCGACCGCGCATTGATCCCGCTGTACCCGGCGACCCGCGAGGTCGAGAGCTGGACCATCATGCGGTGCGTGCGGCAAGTGCTCGATCAACTCGATCCGATCGAGGAGCCGTTGCCCGCCGAGACTCGGGCCGAGCACGGATTCATCGGTTTGGACGAGGCACTGCGCACCGTTCACCTCCCGGATACCAAGGAGGACATTGAACGATCTCAAGATCGTCTGCGTTTCGACGAGGCGCTGTCTCTGCAGTTGGTTCTCGCGATGCGTCGTCACGACAATTCCGAGCGTGTGGCGCCGGCCTGCGCTCCGGTTGCCGGCGGGATCGCGGATCAGTTCGAGGAGATGCTCCCGTTCACTCTGACGGAGGGACAGCAAGCAGTCGCGGAGGAGATCTCCAGCGACCTCGCCCGCCCACACCCGATGAGCAGGCTTCTTCAGGGCGAGGTCGGGTCAGGCAAGACGATCGTGGCTCTGCGCGCGATGCTGCAGGTCGTCGACGCCGGTTATCAGTGCGCGTTGCTCGCACCGACCGAGGTCCTGGCAAATCAGCACGCGCGATCACTGCGCAAGATGATGGGCCCGCTGGCGGCAGGTGGTGAACTCGGTTCGGCCGAACATTCCACCCGTATCGCCCTTCTGACCGGCTCGCTGCCTGTCGCTGCGAAGCGCGCAGCGCTGCTCGAAGCCGTGACCGGCGATGCCGGGATCGTCATCGGTACCCATGCGCTCATCCAGGACAACGTGGAGTTCTTCAACCTCGGCATGGTTGTCGTCGACGAGCAGCACCGCTTCGGCGTCGAGCAACGTGATCAGTTGCGATCACGTGCCCGTGAAGGTCTGAGTCCGCATCTGCTGGTGATGACGGCAACGCCGATTCCGCGAACCATCGCCATGACGGTGCTCGGCGACCTCGAGGTGTCGACCCTGCGGGAACTACCGCGTGGGCGAACCCCGATCAAGAGCAGCGTCGTGCCCGCGAAGCAGAAGCCGCAGTGGGTGGATCGCGCGTGGGAACGAATCCGTGAGGACGTTGCCGCTGGCCGTCAGGCGTATGTCGTGTGCTCACGCATCGGCGACGGTGAGCAGGGTGCCGGTGAGGACCAGTTCACCGAGGAGAAACAGCCCGAGACCAAGTCGGCAGTCGACGTCTTCGAAGAGCTGTCGAGTGGCCCGCTGGCCGATCTGCGAGTCGGGTTGCTGCACGGTCGACTGCCTTCCGATGAGAAAGACGTCGTGATGAGCGCGTTCAATGTCGGTGACATCGACGTCCTCGTCTGTACGACTGTCGTCGAAGTCGGTGTGGACGTTCCGAACGCGACGGTGATGGTGATCGTCGACGCCGAGCGGTTCGGCGTCAGTCAGCTCCATCAACTCCGTGGACGAGTCGGTCGAGGCAAGCACCAGGGACTGTGCATCCTCGTCACCGGCAGCAATCCCGGCGGGCCGGCGTACGAGCGACTCTCGGCGGTGGCAGCGACCAACGACGGGTTCGAACTGGCGCAACTCGACCTCGCGACCAGACGTGAAGGAGACATCCTCGGTGCGGCGCAGTCTGGCACAACCTCGAATCTGCGGCTGCTATCCCTCATGGCCCACGGAGACATCCTCGAGTCCGCCAGGGAGTTCGCTCAGGGAATCGTCGACTCCGATCCGTCGCTCGAGGATCATCCCGCCCTCGCTTCCATGGTGACCGCTGCCCTGGACTCCGACCGGATCGAGTACCTCGAAAAGTCGTGACGGGTATGACGACAAGCTGAAATCGAATAGCACGAGGACCGCCGGGTTGGTTTCTCGATTCAGTCCGAAATATGAGACTCCGCATGTAGACGCAAGATGAAATCGGGGTAGTTTTCTCGAATGTTCTCCAAAGTGCTCGTCGCGAACCGCGGCGAAATTGCGATCCGTGCCTTCCGCGCCGCCTACGAACTAGGTGCCGGAACCGTCGCGGTGTTCCCGTACGAGGATCGGAACTCGATCCACCGTCTCAAGGCAGACGAGAGCTACCAGATCGGGGAGAAGGGTCACCCCGTTCGGGCGTATCTCTCAGTCGAGGAAATCGTCGCCGCCGCCAAGAGTGCCGGAGCCGACGCCATCTACCCCGGTTACGGCTTCCTTTCCGAGAACCCGGATCTGTCGGCGGCGTGCGCCGAGGCAGGCATCAAGTTCGTCGGCCCGTCCGCCGAGATCCTCGAGTTGACCGGAAACAAGGCTCGGGCCATCGCAGCGGCAAAGGCCGCCGGTCTCCCCGTGCTCGCGTCCTCGGAGCCGTCAGCGGACATCGACGAGTTGCTCGCGGCCGCCGAGGACATGACCTTCCCGATCTTCGTCAAGGCCGTTGCAGGCGGCGGTGGACGCGGAATGCGCCGCGTTGCGGAGCGCTCACAGCTCAAGGAATCGATCGAAGCCGCAGCGCGCGAAGCGGAATCGGCCTTCGGCGATTCGACGGTCTTTCTCGAGCAGGCCGTCATCGACCCCCGGCACATCGAAGTGCAGATCCTCGCCGACGAGCAGGGCAACGTCATCCACCTCTTCGAGCGTGACTGCTCGCTGCAGCGTCGCCACCAGAAGGTGATCGAGCTTGCTCCGGCGCCCAATCTCTCGGAAGAGTTGCGCGCCAAGATCTGTGCCGACGCCGTCGCGTTCGCGAAGGAGATCGGGTACACGTGCGCAGGCACCGTCGAGTTCCTCCTCGACAAGCGCGGCAATCACGTCTTCATCGAGATGAACCCGCGAATTCAGGTGGAGCACACCGTCACCGAAGAAGTGACGGACGTGGACCTGGTCCAGTCGCAGCTCAAGATCGCGTCCGGTTCGACGCTTGAAGAACTTGGTCTGTCACAGGACACGATCAAGCTTCGCGGCGCGGCGCTGCAGTGCCGCATCACGACCGAGGATCCGGCCAACGGATTCCGCCCGGACACCGGCCGCATCACCGCGTACCGCACCCCGGGCGGAGCCGGCATCCGCCTGGACGGCGGCGCGACGCTCGGAGCCGAGGTCGGCGCGTACTTCGACTCGATGCTGGTCAAGCTCACCTGCCGTGGTCGTGACCTCGAAGCCGCTGTCGCGAGGGCTCGCCGCGCGGTCACCGAGTTCCGCATTCGTGGCGTCTCGACCAACATTCCGTTCCTGCAGGCGGTTCTCGACGACCCGGACTTCCGGGCCGGACGCGTGACGACCTCCTTCATCGAGGAACGTCCTCAGCTGCTGACTCTGCGTTCTTCGGCAGACCGCGGCACGAAGATCCTGACCTACCTCGCGGATGTGACGGTCAACAAGCCTCACGGTGAGCGGCCCTCGGCGGTGTACCCGCAGGACAAGCTGCCCAAGATCGATCTCTCGACGCCTCCTCCTGCCGGTAGCCGTCAGCGACTGCTCGAACTTGGACCCGAAGGTTTCGCGAAGGCGTTGCGTGAGCAGAAGGCCGTCGGCGTCACCGACACCACCTTCCGTGACGCGCACCAGTCGTTGTTGGCCACGCGAGTTCGGACCAGCGGACTGCTCGGAGTAGCCGGGCACGTTGCGCGGTTGACGCCGGAACTGCTCTCGATCGAAGCCTGGGGCGGCGCGACCTATGATGTGGGACTTCGCTTCCTGCACGAGGATCCGTGGTACCGGCTCGCCGCACTCCGCGAGGCGATCCCGAACATCTGCCTTCAGATGCTTCTTCGCGGCCGAAACACCGTGGGCTACACGCCGTATCCCGAAAAGGTCACGCGCGCATTCGTTCAGGAAGCCACCGACACCGGTATCGACATCTTCCGAATCTTCGACGCGCTCAACAACGTCGACCAGATGCGGCCCGCCATCGACGCGGTGCGTGAAACCGGAACGGCCCTCGCGGAGGTTGCGCTGAGCTACACCGGTGATCTGTCGGATCCGAACGAAACTCTGTACACGCTCGACTACTACCTGAAGTTGGCCGAAGAGATCGTCGATGCCGGCGCTCACGTGCTCGCGATCAAGGACATGGCAGGCCTGCTGCGCGCTCCGGCAGCTACCAAGCTGGTGACGGCGCTACGCAGCAACTTCGATCTGCCGGTTCACGTTCACACGCACGACACTCCCGGTGGACAGCTGGCCACGTACTTCGCAGCGTGGCAGGCGGGCGCCGACGCAGTCGACGGTGCTTCCGCGGCACTGGCCGGAACCACCAGCCAGCCTGCGCTCTCGGCCATCGTCGCCGCTGCCGCGCACTCCGAGTTCGACACCGGACTGAACCTGCAGAACGTGTGCGACCTCGAGCCGTACTGGGAGGCGCTGCGAAAGGTGTACGCGCCGTTCGAATCCGGACTGCCGGCGCCGACGGGTCGCGTGTACACGCACGAGATTCCGGGCGGCCAGCTCTCCAACCTCCGGACGCAGGCCGTTGCTCTCGGTCTCGGCGACCGGTTCGAAGAGGTCGAAGCCAAGTACGCCGACGCAGACCGCATGCTCGGGCATCTCGTGAAGGTGACGCCGTCGTCGAAGGTCGTCGGCGACCTCGCGCTCCATCTTGTCGGTGCCGGCGTGCCTTCGGAGGAGTTCGCCGCAGATCCGGCGAAGTTCGACATTCCCGACTCCGTGGTGGGCTTCCTGCGCGGTGAACTCGGTACGCCTCCCGGTGGTTGGCCGGAACCGTTCCGCAGCAAGGCACTCGAAGGACGTGGCCAGGCCAAGCCGGAAGCGACGTTGTCCGCTGAGGACGAGGTGCTGCTAGAGGGCTCGTCGAAGGACCGTCAGGCGACGCTGAACCGTCTGCTGTTCCCCGGCCCGACAAAGGAATTCCTCGAACACCGCGAGAAGTACGGTGACACGTCGCGGCTTTCGGCAAACCAGTTCTTCTACGGTTTGCGGCGCGGCGACGAGCACCGGGTCGAGTTGGCTCCCGGCGTGGAACTGATCATCGGTCTCGAGGCGATCTCCGAGCCCGACGAGCGCGGCTACCGCACTGTCATGTGCATCCTGAACGGCCAGCTCCGCCCGGTCTCGATCCGCGATCGCTCGATTGCCAGTGACGTACCGGTGGCGGAGAAGGCCGACAAGAACAACCCGGGCCACGTGGCTGCACCGTTCGCGGGCGTCGTGACGCTCGCGGTCAAGGAAGGCCAGAAGATCGAGGCCGGCGACACCGTGGCCACGATCGAAGCGATGAAGATGGAAGCGGCGATCACCTCGCCGCGCGCCGGCGTCGTCTCGCGGATCGCGATCAGCGCCGTCCAACAGGTCGAGGGCGGAGACCTGCTGGTAGTCGTCTCGACGGGGGAGAGCGCCGCAGAGTGACACGCATCATCTCGGGACTCGCGGGCGGTCGACGCCTGCGAGTCCCGCCGAGCGGCACCCGTCCGACGTCGGATCGGGTTCGTGAGGCGCTGTTCAGTGCTCTCGAAGCGCGCATCGATCTCGAAGGGTGCGCGGTTCTCGACCTCTTTGCGGGTTCGGGTGCTCTCGGCCTCGAGGCGCTCTCTCGGGGAGCCGAGCACGTTGTTCTCGTGGAATCCGATGCCAAGGCTGCTGCCGTCATCAAGGCGAACATCGGCACTGTCGCGTTGCCGGGGGCGACGGTTCGCGCCGCTCCGGTTGCGGCCGTGGTCTCGGGTCCGAGCGCGCGTGAATACGACATCGTGATCGCGGACCCGCCGTATGCGGTAACCGACGAGGCCGTCGTGTCCATGCTCGCTGATCTGCAGGCCAACAAATGGGTGGGGGAGGGCACGATCGTCGTACTCGAACGTTCGTCGCGCTCGCCGGAGACCGTGTGGCCTCAGGGCTACGAGCCGATCAAGGCCAAGAACTACGGTGAAGCCCGCATCGAGCTGGCCACCTGCTACGGTCTGGACTCATGACTGGCGCCGTCTGCCCCGGATCCTTCGACCCTGTGACCAACGGTCACCTCGACGTAATCGGAAGAGTTGCTGCGCAATTCGACGAGGTCGTGGTCACCGTGCTGATCAACAAGAGCAAGCGTGGCATGTTCACGATCGACGAGCGGATCGAGATGCTCGAAGACGCGACGAGCCACCTGCCCAACGTTCGCGTCACGTCGTGGCACGGATTGTTGGTCGACTACGCGAAACAAGAAGGCCTCAGCGCGATCGTCAAGGGTCTGCGCGGCGCGAACGACTTCGATTACGAGCTGCAGATGGCTCAGATGAATCAGAAGCTCACGGGCGTCGACACGCTCTTCGTTGCCACGAACCCGACCTACAGCTACCTGTCGAGTTCTCTGGTGAAGGAAGTTGCGACCTTCGGCGGCGACGTCTCCGACATGCTCCCGGCCAAGGTGCATTCTCGGCTACTCGCGCGTATCGCCGAACGAGCAGCCGAAAACAGCTGATCCCCGACACACCGACCACGACGACACCCCGTTGGCCGTTCTTCCGGCAAACTTGGACAGGAACGGGCACAGGTCCGAGTGGACCGGTGACGATGTGGGCCGATTTCGGCCGGTAGAGATTGGGGTTGCTTGTGTACCGCGTATTCGAGGCACTGGACGAACTGGTCGCAATTGTCGAAGAGGCGCGCGGTGTTCCCATGACCGCAGGGTGTGTTGTGCCTCGCGGTGACGTACTCGAGCTACTCGACGACGTCCGGGACGCAATTCCGAGCGAGCTGGACGACGCTCAGGACGTCCTCGATCATCGCGACAAATTGGTCGGTGACGCGCGAGCAAACGCCGAGAAGACAGTCAGCAGCGCCAATGCCGAGGCAACCTCGACTGTCGAGAACGCACGCGACGACGCCGACCGGATTCTGTCCGATGCCAAGGCTCAGGCCGATCGCATGGTTGCCGAAGCGCGTGCGCACGCCGATCAGTTGGTCGAGGACGCCGAAGCAGAAGCGGAACGGACCGTCACCGACGGCCGTCGTGAGTACGAGGCCGTCACCGGACGGGCGCGTGCCGAGGCCGATCGGATGATCGAGTCCGGCCAGGCCTCGTACGAACATTCGGTGGCGGAGGGAACGGCGGAGCAGGCTCGTCTGGTGTCGCAGACCGAGGTTGTCCAGTCAGCTCACGCGGAATCCGCGCGAGTGATCGACGCCGCTCATGCCGAGTCCGACAGGATGCGTTCGGAGTGTGACCTGTACGTGGACACCAAGTTGGCCGAGTTCGAAGAGTTCCTCACCGGAACGGTTCGATCGGTCGGGCGTGGTCGTCAACAGCTTCGAACAGGTTCGGGAGTCCCCGACTACCAGGACGACGATCGTCGTTCGGAGCGTCGTCGCTAGAGCGAACGAGACAGTCGAGGGTGGGTCGTCCGATATGGGGCGGCCCACTTTTTCGTGGACGGAATTGGGATTTGCGTTGTAGCTGCCGTATTGTGGAGTGGTTGCCCATACCAGTTTCAACAGTTAGGTGAGTTCTCTTTGTCAACGCATCGTCGTAGTTCGTCGCATCAGTCAAGTGATGCGGGATTTTTGCTGGACACGGTCAAGCTCGGTCGTCGTCCAGGGTCGATGCGTACCGTCGAGAGAACAATTCAGTCCCCGAACCGTATCGGTCTCGATCTGATCGCGATCGAAGCGGGCGCGGACATAGATCTCGATCTTCGTCTCGAAGCAGTGTCCGAAGGCGTTCTCGTCACCGGAAACGTGCACGCACCCACCAAGGGTGAATGCTCGCGGTGCCTTGAACCTTTCACTGACACCGTGGACATCTATCTCACGGAGTTGTTCGCTTACCCGGACAGCACCACCGAGGAGACGACGGAAGAGGGAGAGGTCTACGCGGTCGAAGACGACGAAATCGACCTCGAACCGGTCATCGTCGATGCAGTCGGTCTGGCGCTTCCGCTCCAGCCTCTGTGCAGTGACGATTGCCTGGGATTGTGCTCAGAATGTGGCATTCGCCTGGCGATTGCGGAATCTGGGCATGGGCATGACATACTTGATCCTCGCTGGGCTGGTCTCGCGGCCAAATTTGGCGTGGAATCAAACACCAGCGAAAATCTTGTGATCACCGAAGCCGAGGAGAAGTAGAAGTGGCTGTCCCCAAGCGCAAAATGTCGCGATCCAACACGCGGTCGCGTCGTAGCCAGTGGAAGACCACTGTGCCCACCCTCGTTACCTGCCCCAACCGTGGCTGTGGCGAGCAGACCCTTCCCCACATCGCATGCCCGTCATGCGGTACTTACAAGGGCCGCCAGGTAACCGCTGCTGTCTAGTTCTCCCCGGAGAAAGACTATGACGAGCGAAAATACAGTTTCAGCCGCCGGCGGCGAGGGCAATCACGACAAGCTCCTCGCCGCTGTCGGCGTAGATATAGAGCCCGGTCTTCTGACCCTGGCTCTAACGCACCGCTCGTACGCGTACGAGAACGGCGGACTGCCCACGAACGAGCGCCTCGAATTTCTCGGGGATTCCGTTCTCGGCGTCACGGTGACCGAAAATCTTTATCTGTCCCACCCGGACAAATCCGAAGGTGATCTGGCGAAGATTCGTGCCAGCGTGGTCAACATGCATGCACTCGCCGAGGTTGCCAGGACTCTGGGTGAAGGTGGACTCGGAGCGCACCTGCTGCTGGGTAAGGGTGAGGAAATGACGGGCGGCCGTGACAAGCCGTCCATCCTCGCCGACGGTATGGAGTCGATTCTCGGCGCCATTCACCTGCAGCACGGCATCGATACTGCGCGACGTGTTGTTCTCGATCTGTTCGACGATCTACTCACTCGCGCACCGCTTCTCGGCGCGGGTCTGGATTGGAAGACGAGTCTGCAGGAACTGACCGCAGAACACGGTGCCGGAGTTCCCGTCTACGAGATCACCGCTACCGGACCCGATCACGACAAGGAATTCACGGCCACAGTTCTCATCAGTGGCAAGCCCTTGGGCGTCGGTGTCGGTCGTTCCAAGAAGGAAGCCGAGCAGAAGGCAGCAAGTTCGGCATGGAAGACGATGTCGGAGAATGCCGCTGCTAGCGCAGTCGCTGCTGACAACCCGTCTGATCTCGCCGGCTGAGTTCACTCTTGCCTGAGCTTCCCGAAGTCGAAGTCGTTCGCCGCGGCCTACAGTCTCATGCTGTAGGTGCGGCGATCGAGGCCGTCGAGGTCCTCCATCCCCGCGCGATCAGGCGCCACATTCTCGGTTCCGAGGACTTGATCGGCCAACTCACCGGGCAGACCATCGCTTCGGCAGAGCGTCGCGGCAAGTATCTGTGGCTGGTTCTCGAGCCTGCCGGTGTCGGACTGGTGGTTCATCTCGGGATGAGCGGACAGATGTTGGTCCAACCCCCGACAGTCGACTGGGAAAAGCACCTACGCATTCGGTTGGCCCTCGATTCCGGGGCTGATCTTCGATTCGTCGACCAGCGGACCTTCGGTGGCTGGTCGATTTCACCCCTCGTCGAGGTCGACGGAACGATGCTGCCCGAGTCGGTGGCGCACATCGCTCGCGATCCCATGGATGCTGCGTTCGATCTCGAATCCGTCGTGAAAGTCCTGCGGGGCAAGCACACCGAGATCAAGCGGGCGATTCTCGACCAGACAGTGGTCTCCGGAATCGGAAACATCTACGCCGACGAATCATTGTGGCGTGCAAAGATTCACGGCAACCGAATCGCCGAATCGCTCACCAGGCCCAAACTTCGAGAACTGTTGACCGCGGCGCACTCGGTGATGGGCGAGGCGCTCGATCAGGGCGGTACGTCCTTCGACGCGCTGTACGTGAACGTCAACGGGGAATCGGGCTACTTCGACCGGTCGCTGTCGGCGTACGGGCAGGAGAATCTTCCGTGCCCGCGATGCGGCGCGCCGATCAAGCGTGAGAAGTTCATGAATCGATCGTCGTTCAGTTGCCCGCGGTGTCAGCCGACCCCGAGGGCACGGCGAATCGCCTAGGTCTCCGCCCCTTCGGTTCGGCGGAGTGGCAAGATTGCGTCATGGCTGAACAGACTCCAGACAACACTGCAACCGCCCCAGCTCACACGGAGCTTTGGGTGGAACGCACAGGAACCCGCCTCTACACCGGCAAGAGTTCGCGCGGCGCAGAGGTTCTCATCGGCTCCGAATCGGTGCCAGGAGTCTTCACGCCCGGCGAACTCCTCAAAATTGCACTGGCTGCATGCACCGGGATGAGCTCAGACTTCCCGATCTCTCGCCGCCTCGGTGACAACTACGACGCGACGGTCCGAGTGTCCGGTGCCGCCGATCGTGAAAACGAGGTCTACCCGCAGCTCGACGAGGTTCTCGAACTCGACCTCAGTGAGTTGGATGCCGAAGCGCAGCAGCGCCTCATCACTCTCGTCGAGCGTTCCGTCGACAAGGTGTGCACGGTCGGGCGCACTCTCAAGGCCGGAACCAAGGTCACGCTGTCGTTCGACACGGAAGCCTGATGTCCCGCGCCGGCAGTGTTGTCGCTGCGATCGCACTGGGTTCCGTTGTGGCGGTGAGTGCTCCGGCACAGGCCTCGGTCCCGGCCGACGGCTCGGACGGTGGTTGCGGCAAATGGACGTCGAGCGTCGTGACGACTGGTGCCGGAATGCTCGAGAATCTCGAATTCGACGGCAGCGGATCGATGGTGTTGTCGCAGTCGGCTCTGATCGGGCCGGGTGCACTGCTGAAAGTGGCGCCGGACGGAACACGGACAACTTTGGTCGGTGACGTCACCGGACCTGGCGGGCTGGTCGCGCGTGACGGTTCCGTGTACTTCACCACGGGCAACTCGACTGTCTCGGGTCTGTTCGGAATCGCCGACGGCAGCCTTCGTAAGGTCGACGTCGCAGACGGATCGGTGACAACGATTGCCGACGGTCTGGTGATGCCGAACGGGCTTGTGCCGCTGGACGGTAACCGTTTCCTCACAGCTCGCACCCTGACCCGGCCGGGGCTCACGGTCATCGACAGTGACGGAACCAGTTCGATCGTTCGTGAGGATCTCGGCACCGTCGACGGCCTCGCACGCTCCGGTTCGACGATCTACGTAACGACCACTTTCGACATGGTGACCGCGGTCCACGTCCTCGACGCACACGATCTGGGCGGGCCGGTGCGAACGATCACGCTCCCCGGGTTCGGTCCGGCAAACATGGCGGACGATCTGACCGTCGGACCGGACGGCGCGTTGTACGTCGCATTCAATGCCGGCGGCAAAGTTGTTCGCGTCGATCCGGATTCGGGATCTTCGTGTGAGATCGCCTCGGGTCTGCCGTTCACATCCGCGGTGAAGTTCGGTGCCGGCCCGGGCTGGGACCCCAACTCGCTCTACACCACCGGTTTCCTCGGCGACGTCCACCGTCTCGAACGTGTGGCGGGCTGAACGTCATGACTGAGACACCGCCTGTGCGGTTGACGGCGTGGGTTCACGGATATGTTCAGGGCGTCGGGTTCCGGTGGTGGACCAGGGCCCGCGCCCTCGAACTCGGGTTGATCGGATATGCGTCGAATCAGCGTGACGGTCGAGTGCTCGTCGTGGCGGAAGGCGAACGCACGCAGCTCGAGAGATTGTTGGAGTTGCTTCGCTCGGGAACATCACCGGGCACGGTGGATCTCGTGGTCGACAGCTGGGACCCCGCCAGGGGCGACCTGACAGGGTTCGTCGAACGCTGACCGGTTTGGCGGTAAAGTTTCCCCCCATGCACCTCAAGAGTCTGACACTCAAGGGATTCAAATCCTTTGCGTCGGCAACGACTCTTCGGTTCGAGCCGGGGATCACCTGTGTCGTCGGGCCGAACGGCTCGGGTAAATCCAACGTCGTCGATGCGTTGACCTGGGTGATGGGCGAGCAGGGCGCCAAGGCTCTGCGCGGCGGCAAGATGGAAGACGTCATCTTTGCCGGCACCTCCGGCCGCGCGCCGCTGGGCCGCGCCGAGGTGACCTTGACCATCGACAACGCCGACGGCGCGCTCCCGATCGAGTACTCCGAGGTGTCGATCACGCGCCGGATGTTCCGCGACGGCGCGGGGGAGTACGAGATCAACGGCTCGTCCTGCCGTCTGATGGACGTCCAGGAACTGCTCAGCGACTCCGGTATCGGCCGCGAAATGCATGTCATCGTCGGGCAGGGACGGCTCGCCGCGATCCTCGAATCCCGCCCCGAGGATCGACGCGCCTTCATCGAAGAAGCCGCGGGAGTCCTCAAACATCGCCGCCGCAAGGAAAAAGCGGTACGCAAGCTCGATTCCATGCAGGCCAATCTCGCTCGACTCAGTGACCTCACCGCGGAACTGCGTCGGCAACTCAAACCGCTGGGACGCCAGGCCGAGGTTGCTCGGCGAGCACAGACGGTCCAGGCTGACCTGCGTGATGCCAAGATGCGGCTGGCCGCTGACGACCTGGTGACCCGTCGAACCCAACTGAACGACCAGGCGCAGGACGAGAAAGCGGCCCGCGAACAGCACAACGAGGTGGCGTCCGCGCTCGACGAGGCCAACCTCGAACTCGGGCGCCAGGAGCAAGCTCTCGCTCGTCTGACTCCGGGATCGGAAGCGGCAGCGCAGAGTTGGTTCCAGCTCTCCGCGCTTGCCGAACGAGTCAACGCCACCGTGCGCATCGCCCGCGAGCGTGCACGACATCTCGACTCCGAACCCGTCGGCAACCGCGGCCAGGACCCGGACGAGATGGAAGCGCGCGCCGAACGTCTTGCGGCCGAGGAGGCCGAACTCCTCGAAGGCGTCGAAATCGCGCGAGCGGCGTCGGAAGCTGCTCGGGACCAGCTGGCAGCCACCGAAGATGCTGCAGCAGAAGCGGAACGGGCGCACATGGCGGAAGTTCGTGCCGTCGCCGACCGCCGTGAAGGACTTGCTCGACTCTCCGGTCAGGTAGACACTCTGCGTACCCGCGTCGAATCCGTCGACGCGGAAGTTTCGCGACTGACCGAGGCCATCGACGAGGCTCGTCTGCGTGGGGATGCCGCACAAGCCGAGTTCGACACGGTGCAGGAAAGCATCGGGGACCTCGACGCCGGTGAAGTAGGCCTCGACACCAATCATGAACGCGCCGTCGAAGCTCTCGAGATGATCGACGCACGTGTCGAAGAACTTCGTGAGGAAGAAAAGACGAGCGGGCAACGCATAGCTTCGCTCCGTGCGCGCGTCGAGGCACTGTCGATGGGCTTGCAGCGCAAGGACGGTGGCGGCTGGCTGCTCGAACATCGGCGCGACGACGGCATCACCTCGCTGGTCGGATTGATTCACGTCGAACCCGGCTACGAAGCTGCCATCGCTGCCGCGATGGGGCCGGCGGCGGACGCCGTCGTGGCGCAGTCGCTGGACTCGGCTCGCTCCGCTGTTGCAGCGCTGGCAGATCAGGACGGTGGGCGTGCGTCGCTGATCGTGAGCGGTGAACCGGTGATCAAACGCGAGGCCGAGATCGCACCGGGCAGTCGTCCTGCCGTCGACGTCATCGACTGCCCTGACGAGTTGCGTGCGGGGTTGACCGCAATACTCGATGGCGTTGTCCTGGTCGAGACCCTCGAGGACGCGATTCGAGTTGTTGCTGATCACAAGGGAATTCGTGCAGTGACGCGTTCCGGCGATCTGCACGGTTCGGGGTGGATGATCGGTGGCTCGGATCGGCAACCCAGCACGCTGGAGGTACAGGCGGCGATCGACGCGTCAGCAGCGGAACTGGCGGCAACGGAGAGCCGATCCGAGGAACTCGATGCGGCGCTGTCCGGCGCTCTGGCCGAACAGGCCGCTCGACGCGAGACCGCGGAGCAGACTTTGGCCGCGCTCAACGAGTCGGACGCTGCCATGTCCGCGATCTACGAGCAGTTGGGCAGATTGGGGCAGGCAGCACGAGTCGCCCATGCGGAATCCGAGCGGTTGACTGCCCAGCGAGTGCGTGCCGAGGAGGGCCGCGGTGAGTCGCTGACAAAGCTGGCGGACCTGGAAGAACGTCTGCGCGTCGCCGAAACCGACGGCACTGCACCGGGACACGGTGCGGAATCGACCGCTGCCGATCGCGAAATGGCCGCAGCAGCGCTGGCCGAAGTGCGCATAGTCGAAATGGATGCTCGCCTTGCCGTGCGCACCGCCGAAGAACGTGCGGAATCCGTACGCGGAAAGGCTGATTCGCTTCGCCGCGCCGCTGCTGCCGAACGAGAGGCACGAATTCGCGCCGAGCGGGCTCTGCGCGCCAGAGCGCACGCTGCGGAGGTTGCAGCTGCCGTCGCCGAGTCGGGGCAGCGCGTGGCGGCCGAACTCGAGGCCGTCGTCGCTGGAGCTCTTGCTCATCGCGACGAGTTGGCTCGGGCCCGCTCCGAGTGCACGGCCAAGCTGGATCAGGTCCGCGAGATCGTCCGGGCACTGACCGGACAGCTCGCTTCGCTCACCGACGCCGTCCATCGCGACGAGGTTGCGAAGGCTCAGGCAGCGCTGCGCATCGAACAACTCGAGGAGTCGATCCTCGATCAGTACGGTATCGGCCTCGATGATCTGATCGCCGAGTACGGACCCGACGTCGAACTGCCGCCGACCGCTCTCGAAATCGAGGAGTACGAGCAGGCCAAGGAGCGTGGGGAGCAGGTAACCGCCCCCGCTCCGCTTCCGTACGATCGTGCGACTCAGGAACGGCGCGCGAAGCGTGCGGAGAAAGACCTCGCCACCCTCGGCAAGGTCAATCCGCTGGCGCTCGAGGAATTCGCAGCTCTCGAGGAGCGGTACACCTTCCTCTCCACTCAGCTCGAAGACGTCAAGACCGCACGCAAGGACCTTCTTGCTGTGGTCGCAGACGTGGACGCGCGAATTCTGCAGGTGTTCACCGAGGCCTATGCCGACGTCGAGCGTGAGTTCGTGGGCGTGTTCGAGAAATTGTTCCCCGGGGGAGAAGGACGACTGGTTCTCACCGATCCGTCGGACATGCTGACCACAGGCATCGAAGTCGAGGCGCGTCCGCCCGGTAAGAAGGTCAAGCGGTTGTCGTTGCTGTCGGGCGGCGAGAAGTCCTTGACCGCGGTGGCCATGCTGGTCGCGATCTTCCGGGCACGCCCGTCCCCGTTCTACGTGATGGACGAGGTCGAGGCGGCGTTGGACGACACCAACCTGCGGCGGCTGATCGGACTCTTCGAACAATTGCGGGAGAAGTCGCAGTTGATCGTGATCACTCACCAGAAACCGACGATGGAAATCGCCGACGCGTTGTACGGAGTCAGCATGCGCGGCGACGGCATCACCACCGTGATTTCGCAGCGACTTCGCGGTCAAGACATGGCCTCGACGTAAGCCCTGCTCACTTTCCGGGTCGGAGCCTGAAACAATGGGCCGGTGACTACCCAGGCTTGGATCATCATCGCGGCTGTAGCGGCCGTACTACTCGTCGTTCTCGTTGCCGGATTCCTGCGCTACCGCAAGGGGCAGGTGTCGCTGAAGGCGCCCGAGACGAAGCCGGAGCTCGGCACCCCCGAGAAGGACAAGTCAGGCGGCTACAAGGCCGGCGGCGGGTTCAACTTCAGTCAAGGCTCGACGGCAACGGCGCCACCTCCGGTGGTTCCGACGCCGCCGGTCGCGGAGAAGCCGCCTGTCGTCGAAAAACCGATCATCGAAGAACCTGTTGCGGAGAAGCCGGCCGTCGTCGAGGAGCCGGTTGTCGAAGAACCCGCTGTTGTCGAGGAACCGGTTGTCGAAGAGCCGGTAATCGAAAAGCCGGTCGTAGAAGAACCACCAGTAGCAGAACCTGTTGTCGAAGAACCTGTCGTTCCCGAACCTGTTGTCGTTCCCGAACCTGCAGTCGTACCCGAGCCCGTCGTAGTTCCCGAGTCCGTCGAGCCTGCACCGCTCGTGTTGGACGAGATCGACCCGACCGAGGGTCGGCTGGACCGACTGCGCGGGCGCCTCTCCCGCTCGCAGTCAGCGGTCGGCAAGAGCTTGCTCGGTCTGCTCGGTGGCGGCGATCTGGACGAGGACTCGTGGGAAGAAGTCGAGGACACCCTTCTCATCGCAGACCTCGGCTCCGCGACCACGGAAAAGGTTGTCACGAAGCTTCGTGAGCAGATGGCGGCCCGCAGCGTCCGGACCGAGGCTGCCGCCCGCGCGCTCTTGCGTGAGGTGTTGATCGCCGAGCTGCGTCCCGAACTGGACCGCTCCATCCGCGCGTTGCCGCACGATGATCACCCGGCTGTTCTGCTCGTCGTCGGCGTCAACGGAACCGGCAAGACCACCACCACCGGCAAGCTGGCTCGCGTGCTCGTCGCCGACGGTCGTCGCGTCGTGCTCGGTGCCGCGGACACGTTCCGCGCGGCCGCTGCTGATCAGCTCCAGACGTGGGCCGAGCGTGTCGGCGCTGAAGTTGTTCGTGGCAAGGAGGGTGGCGATCCCGCTGCGATTGCCTTCGACGCGGTCTCACGGGGCATCGCGGACGGCGTCGACGTGGTCCTCATCGACACCGCCGGCCGTTTGCACACCAAGACCGGTCTGATGGACGAGCTCGGCAAGGTCAAGCGGGTCATCGAGAAGAAGGCGTCGGTCGACGACGTTCTGCTGGTTCTCGATGCGACGGTCGGCCAGAACGGACTGGCACAGGCTCGAGTGTTCGCGGAGGTCGTGGACATCACCGGCGTCGTACTGACCAAGCTGGACGGAACCGCCAAGGGCGGAATCGTCTTCCAGGTTCAGCATGAACTGGGTGTGCCGGTGAAGTTGGTCGGTCTCGGTGAAGGTGCCGACGACCTGGCGCCCTTCGAGCCGGGTGCATTCGTCGACGCCCTCCTGGGCTGACGCCCCCGTGCGCCTTTTTGGTAGCGCGAACTACCGAAAAGGCGCACAGGGTCGGTAGAACCCCCTGGCGAAACCTGTTTGCAACAAAGTTGGGCAATTGGTTCACGTCTGCGAAACGCGACAGCGCCATGGACGAAACACCAGCCCAGCACTCTTCTCCTTAACGACGTGCTGCCCGGCACGTGCGACTAGGAGGTAGTAAGTGAGTACCGACGATTTGTTGGCGAACTCCGGTAACGCCGCATGGATGCTGATGGCTGCATCTCTGGTCTTGCTGATGACACCCGGCCTCGCTTTCTTCTACGGCGGGATGTCTCGGTCCAAGTCCGTCCTGAACATGATGATGATGTCCTTCGGGGCCATGGCCGTCATCGGCGTCATCTACGTTCTGTGGGGATGGTCGATGTCCTACGGCACCGAGAACATCGGGGGCATTTTTGCCAACCCGTTCGAGTTCTTCGGCCTCAAGAACAGCATCACCGATGCTGACGGCAACTTCATCGCCGGCGCGTGGGGCTACCCCAACGTCATCGACATCGCGTTCCAGGTGACATTCGCGATCATCACCACCGCCCTTATCAGTGGTGCCCTGGCCGAGCGGGTCAAGTTCGGCACCTGGCTCCTGTTCTCGGGTATCTGGGTCACCGTCGTCTACTTCCCCCTCGCACACATGGTCTGGGGCGGCGGACTCCTCTCGGGCTCCGAGGACGGCATCGCGGCAAAGCTCTTCGGCACCACGGTCAACGACGACGGAGTCACCGTCGCCAACGTCGCTCCGATCGACTTCGCCGGTGGCACAGTTGTTCACATCAACGCGGGTATGGCCGGTCTGGTCCTCGCCCTCATCGTCGGCAAGCGTCTCGGCTTCGGCAAGACCGCCTTCCGTCCGCACAACCTGCCCTTCGTGATGCTCGGCGCAGCACTTCTCTGGTTCGGTTGGTTCGGCTTCAACGCCGGCTCGGCATTCGCCGCCGACGGTAACGCCGGTCTCGCCTGGGTCAACACGACCACCGCGACGTGTGCCGCAGTCCTGGCCTGGCTCGCCACCGAGCGTATTCGTGACGGTCACGCCACCAGCCTCGGCGCAGCTTCCGGTGCGGTCGCCGGTCTGGTCGCCATCACCCCTGCTGCCGGTGCGCTCAACCCGGTCGGTTCCATCTTCCTCGGCGCCGTAGCCGGCATCCTGTCCGCTCTCGCAGTCGGCCTGAAGTTCCGCTTCGGCTTCGACGACTCGCTCGACGTCGTCGGCGTGCACCTTGTCTCCGGCCTGTGGGGCACGATCGGTATCGGATTCTTCGGCACCGCAACCGGCCTCTTCTACGGCGGCGACTACAAGCAACTGGTGGTTCAGATCGTGATCGCACTCGCAGCACTCGTCTTCACCGGCGTTCTGACGACGATCATCGGCTTCGCACTCAAGCCCCTGGGCTGGCGAATCTCGGCCGAGGACGAGGCACGCGGCATCGATGAGACTGAACACGCAGAGACCGCATACGACCTCGCGTGATCAGCACGTGATTAAAGTGAATTCAGGCACTTCAGAGTTTGGAAAGGGATGAGCACATGAAGCTGATCACAGCAATCGTCAAGCCGTTCACGCTCGAGGACGTCAAGACCGGACTCGAGCAGGCCGGAGTGCTGGGTATGACAGTCAGCGAAGTTCAGGGCTACGGCCGACAGAAGGGCCACACCGAGGTGTACCGAGGCGCGGAGTACTCCGTGGACTTCGTACCCAAGGTCCGGGTCGAGGTCGTCGTCGACGACGCGGCCGTGGACAAGGTGGTCGAGGTGATCGTCGAGGCCGCTCGAACCGGCAAGATCGGTGACGGCAAGGTGTGGGTCTCGCCAGTCGAGTCGGTCATCCGGGTTCGCACCGGGGAACGCGGTGGCGATGCACTCTGACCCGAAAGGGTCCGAGAACTTCGGCCCTGGTTCCGTCGCGAAAGCGACGGGGCCAGGGCCGGTCTCGTCAGGGGGATCCGACGAAGCTGCGGACCTGGCCCGCGCACGCAAGGCCCTACTCACCGGAGGCGTCAAGAACAGGAGGCTCGACGCCCCCTCACTGCGACATGCACTGGTCGATCTGCACGAATTCTGGTTGACCACCAAGGGGACCGAACTGGGCATCAAACCGGATTGTGGGTTTGCCATCGTCGCCGTGGGTGGTCTGGGCCGACGCGAACTGTTGCCGTATTCCGATCTCGATCTGATTCTGCTGCACGACGACATGGACCCGGCAGTCGTGGCCCAGGTTGCGGACAGCCTGTGGTACCCGCTGTGGGACGCGCACATCAAACTCGACCACAGCGTGCGGACGCTTCCGCAGGCGCTTCAGGTTGCGGCCACCGACATGACGGCGGCACTCGGAATGCTCGAAGCACGCCACATTGCCGGCGACGTGGAGCTGAGCAACCTGTTGATCAGTGGTGTCCGTCGACAGTGGCGCATGGACATCCGCAGCCGATTCGACGAATTGATCACCCAGACCCGTACGAGGTGGGAGCGCAGCGGCGAGATCGCCCATCGCGCCGAACCGGATCTCAAGAGCGGCCGTGGCGGGCTGCGTGACGTCCAACTGCTCAACGCCCTGTCCATCGCGCAATTGACCGACGGGATGCCAGGGCTGGGGCCCAACTCGCCCGGCGGCGGTCTGGCACTTGCGCACAGGCGGTTGCTCGACGTGCGCACCGAACTTCACCGCGTTGCCGGTCGCGCCCGCGATCAACTGCGAGCGCAGGACGCCGACGAAATCGGTGCGGCGCTGCGGATCGGTGATCGATTCGATCTGGCCCGCCTTCTCAGCGAATCGGCGCGCACCATCAGCTATTCGGTGGACGTCGGTATCCGTACCGCCGGAAACTCCTTGCCCCGGCGTGGTTTGTCGCGGCTGCGTCGCGCGCCGGTGCGGCGACCACTGGACGAGGGCGTCGTCGAGCATGCCGGCGAAGTTGTCCTGGCGCGCGATGCGAGGCCGAAGAAGGATCCCGGTCTGGTGATGCGGGTCGCGGCAGCGGCGGCCACCAACGGCATGCCGATCTCCGCGTCGACGCTCAATCGCCTGGCCGACAACGCCCCGGAACTGCGTGAGCCGTGGCCGAAAAATGCGGTCAACGATCTCTTGGTCGTGCTCGGTTCGGGATCGCGTGCCGTTCCGGTGATCGAGGCGATGGACAGGACCGGGCTCTGGGGTCGACTCCTGCCGGAGTGGGGGACCATTCGCGATCTTCCGCCGCGCGACGCCGTCCATACGTGGACGGTGGATCGCCACCTGGTCGAAACCGCCGCGTATGCAAGCGGATTCACCACTCGCGTCGCTAGGCCGGATCTGCTCATGCTCGGTGCGTTGATCCACGACATCGGGAAGGGGCGAGGGGGAGACCACAGCGTCGTCGGTGCCGAATTGGCCACCGCGATCGGAAATCGCTTGGGGCTCTGGCCTTCCGACGTCGCGACGTTGACGGCGATGGTGCGCTATCACTTGCTGCTGCCGGAAACCGCGACCCGTCGCGACCTCGACGATCCGGCAACGGTTCAGCGAGTGGTCGACGCACTCGAAGGGGACGGGACGCTTCTCGATCTCCTGCATTCGTTGGCGGAGGCGGATTCGCTGGCCACCGGGCCTGGCGTCTGGGGCGACTGGAAGTCGTCTCTGATCGGTGAGCTCGTGCGTCGTTGCCGTTTGTTGATGGCGGGGGAGGAACTCCCACAACCCGATCCACTCGCTCCCGAGCAGTTGGCCATTGCCGAGGATGGCGGGGTTCACGTCTCGCTCGTACCGGCCGAGAATCCGCACACCTACGTCGTGACCGTCATCGCGCCCGACGCGCCCGGGTTGCTGTCTCGGGCTGCCGGAGTTCTGGCGCTGCAGTCGTTGCGGGTGCATTCCGCTTCGCTGGGGTCGCATGCGGGTTCGGCGGTCAATTCGTTTGTCGTCACACCGAGGTTCGGCACACCGCCGCAGGCGGTGCTGCTCAGGCAGGAATTGATCCGCGCTTCGGCCGGTGAACTGAATCTGCTCGAACTTCTCGACGCCAAGGACGAGGAGGCACGGGCAGAGCAGTGGGACGACCCGATCCAGACAAACAAGGATTCGGCGGTTCCGGTGCTCTATTCGCAGGCGCCGCCGCGGGTCATCTGGTTCGACGCGCCCGGTGACGGTCACGCGATCCTCGAATTGCGTACCGAAGACCGCGTCGGCCTGCTTTGCCGACTGGCCGCAGCACTCGAACACAGTGGTGCCGACATCCGGTGGGCGAAGGTCGCCACGTTGGGTTCCTCGGTGGTCGACGCGTTCTGCCTCGACTTCGGTGAGGCCGATACCCGCGCGGCGCGAGAGCGCGTCGAGGAGGCGGTGCTGGCGGTGGTTCCGGTGCCACAACCGAAGAAGAAAGAGGATTGACGGACCGGTTTCGGCAGTTACGCCCGCATCGGCTGGGATCGGTGCGGGCGTAGCGGCTAGGCTGGTGCCCGAGAATATCCACGGCTAACTCGCACGACCTTCAGGAGCGCACTCGGTGTTCGAATCCCTTTCCGACAGATTGACCGGATCTCTCAAGGATCTGCGTGGCAAGGGTCGTCTGTCCGGCGCCGACATCGACGCTACGGCCCGCGAGATCCGCCTTGCCCTGCTCGAGGCCGACGTCGCGCTTCCCGTAGTGCGCAGCTTCATCGCCAAGATCAAGGAACGCGCCAAGGGCGCCGAGGTCTCGGGTGCACTGAACCCGGCTCAGCAGGTCGTCAAGATCGTCAACGAAGAGCTGGTCGAGGTTCTCGGCGGCGAAACTCGTCGACTCCAGTTCGCCAAGACTCCGCCGACGGTCATCATGTTGGCCGGTCTGCAGGGTTCCGGTAAGACCACGCTGGCCGGAAAGTTGGCCAAGTGGCTCAAGGACCAGGGGCACACGCCCCTCCTCGTTGCCTGCGACCTTCAGCGTCCCGGCGCCGTCACTCAGCTTCAGATCGTCGGTGAGCGTGCGGGCGCGGCAGTCTTCGCGCCGCACCCCGGTACCTCCATCGGCGGTGGCGAGAACGCCCTCGGCGTTTCCGCAGCCGACCCCGTCGAGGTCGCCCGCGCCGGCGTCGAGGAAGCCCGCAACAAGCACTACGACGTCGTGATCGTCGACACCGCCGGTCGCCTCGGTATCGACTCGGAGCTGATGGCTCAGGCCGCCGGTATCCGTGACGCCGTCAACCCGGACGAGACCATCTTCGTCCTCGACGCCATGATCGGTCAGGACGCGGTCAGTACCGCCGACGCGTTCCGTGAGGGAGTCGGCATCACCGGTGTCGTCCTCACCAAGCTCGACGGCGACGCCCGCGGTGGCGCCGCACTGAGCGTCCGCGAGGTCACCGGCCAGCCGATCCTTTTCGCGTCCACCGGCGAGAAGCTCGAAGACTTCGACGTCTTCCACCCCGATCGCATGGCCAGCCGGATCCTCGGTATGGGCGATGTCCTGAGCCTCATCGAGCAGGCCGAGCAGGTTTTCGACGCCGATCAGGCCGAAGCGACCGCAGCGAAGATCGGTTCCGGTCAGCTCACACTCGAAGACTTCCTCGATCAGATGATGGCCGTCCGCAAGATGGGCCCGATCGGCAACCTCCTCGGCATGCTGCCGGGTGCCGGCGGCATGAAGGACGCGCTGGCCAACGTCGACGAGAAGCAACTCGATCGCATTCAGGCCATCATCCGCGGTATGACGCCGGCCGAGCGCGACGATCCGAAGATCATCAACGCCTCACGCCGACTGCGCATCGCGAACGGTTCGGGCGTCAAGGTTTCCGACGTCAACCAGTTGGTGGATCGCTTCTTCGAAGCCCGCAAGATGATGGCTGCCATGGCCGGCCGTATGGGCATGCCCGGCGCACGTAAGCAGGTTCGCAGCAAGAAGGGCAAGAAGGGCAAGAAGGGCGGCAAGGGCCCGACGCAGCCCAAGATGCGCGGAGGATTCCCCGGTATGGGCGGATTCCCGGGTATGCCTGGCGGAATGCCGGCCGGTATGCCCGACCTGTCGAACATGCCCAAGGGTCTCGATCAGTTGCCGCCCGGACTGGAAGGCATCGATCTTTCCCAGCTCAAGCTGCCCAAGAAGTAGTCGGTGGCTGCGCTTCATCTGCGGGGTATCGGTCTGCCCGATGCCGAGCCGATCGAATTGTGGATCGTCGACGGGCTGATTTCCTTCGAGCCGGTGTCCGGTGCGGAGACGATCGTCGAATCGGGTTGGATCACACCGGGTCTCGTGGATGCGCATTGTCACGTCGGTATCCGCTACGGCGGTGGCGGGGGCGAAACCGTCGACGGCTTGCTGGAGCAGGCGAAGACCGAACGTGACGCGGGCGTGCTGTTGCTCCGCGACGCCGGATCACCGGTCGACACCAGGTTCATCGACGAGCGCCTCGATTTGCCGCGAATCATTCGCGCAGGTCAGCACATCGCGGCACCCAAGCGGTACATCCCGGGCTTGCCGGTCGACCTGGACGACGAATCTCAGTTGCCGGCCGAGGTAGTGCGTCAGGCACGCGCTGGTGACGGCTGGGTCAAGCTCGTCGGCGACTGGATCGATCGTTCCGTCGGCGATCTGGCTCCCTTGTGGAGCGACGAGATCCTGGTCGAGGCCATCGCTGCCGCCCACGCCGAAGGCGCAAAGGTCACCGCTCACGTTTTTGCCGAAGACGCTTTGCCCGGCCTGATCAACGCCGGTATCGACTGCATCGAGCACGGCACCGGATTGACGGACGCGACCATCGAGTCGATGGTCGCGCACGGCACGGCCCTGGTTCCGACGCTGATCAACATCGCTACTTTCCCCGAGATCGCGGACTCCGCCACGCGGTATCCGATCTACGCGGCGCACATGCGCGATTTGCACGCTCGTCGGCACCAGACAATCGGTGCCGCTCACGAGGCCGGGATTCCGATCTATGCCGGAACGGATGCCGGCGGTTCGATCAGGCACGGGCGGATCGCCGACGAGATCGCCGAACTCGAAGTTGCCGGATTGACAGCTCACCAGGCGTTGGGCGCAGCCAGCTGGGATGCGCGGAGTTGGTTGGGTGCCCAGGGCATCGAAGAGGGAGCGCCCGCCGACCTGGTGGTTTATTCCGAAGATCCGCGCGGAAACCCCGATGTGCTCGCGAAGCCGATGCGTGTGATCCTCCGCGGCACCCCCGTGAGTGGTTAGGGAGTCCCTGCACTCTCGAAGCGCGCACAGGGTGGTTTCCGAACGAGCCCACCCATCTGGCACAATGGACCATTGTTCGTCGCAACCGGTTACGTACCGCTGCGACGGTCACAGGATAGAGGCAAAACCGGGCTCACAAATCGTGTGGGTCGCTGAATTGCACGTGACATGCGCAGCACTGTTGTGCGCGCTGAAGGAGAACTGCAGCTGTGGCTGTCAAAATCAAGCTCACCCGCCTCGGCAAGATCCGCAACGCTCAGTACCGCGTTGTCATCGCCGACTCGCGCACCCGTCGTGACGGCCGTGCGATCGAGACCATCGGCAAGTACCACCCCAAGGAAGAGCCCTCGCTGATCGACATCGATTCCGAGCGCGCTCAGTACTGGCTGTCCGTGGGCGCACAGCCCACCGAGCCCGTCGAGGCACTCCTCAAGATCACCGGTGACTGGCAGAAGTTCAAGGGCCTGCCGGGCACCGAAGGCACCCTGCGCGTCAAGGAAGCCAAGCCCACCAAGCTCGAGCTCTTCCAGGCTGCACTCGCGCAGGCCGAGAACGAGCCGGTCGCAGAAGCAATCACCCCCAAGAAGAAGAAGGCTGCAAAGGCTGACGAGGCCAAGGCAGAAGACACCGCGGCTGACGCCGAGGCTCCCGCTGCAGACGCCGAGGCTGCTGACAAGTGAGTGCCGTCGTCGCTGATGCGGTAGAGCATCTCGTGCGTGGCATCGTCGCCAATCCCGACGATGTGCGTGTCGAGCTGATCACCGGACGTCGGGGACGGACCGTCGAGGTGCACGTGCACCCCGACGATCTCGGCAAGGTCATCGGTCGGGGTGGTCGCACGGCGACCGCTCTGCGGACCTTGGTCTCCGGCATCGGTGGCCGCGGTATCCGTGTTGATGTCGTCGACACCGATCAGTAGACGGCAGTAAACAGGTGGAACTCGTAGTCGGTCGTGTCGCGAAGTCGCATGGCATCAAAGGTGAATTGGTAGTCGAGGTTCGTACAGACGAGCCCGAAGATCGTTTTGCCGTAGGTTCTGTGCTGCGTGGGCGCAAGCCGCGCGAGTCCACACTGAAGTCGTACACAGTGGAAGCCGCCCGGGATCATTCCGGGCGGCTTCTGCTGCGCCTCGAAGGCGTCAGTGACCGTGGCGACGCAGATGCGTTGCGCGGCACACTGTTTGTCATCGACAGTTCCGAACTCGAGCCTTCGGATGATCCGGACGAGTTCTACGATCACGAACTCGAAGGACTGAAGGTCGTCCTCACGGACGGTACCGAGGTCGGTTCGGTCATCGAGGTATTGCATTCCGCCGCAGGCGAATTGCTTTCGATTCGCCGTACCGGTGAGACGTCCGGTGAATTGCTGATCCCGTTTGTCGCCGCCATCGTCACCTCGGTGTCGATTGCCGACGGCGTCGTGGTGATCGAGCCTCCCGAGGGACTGCTCGACCCGGACTTCGGCGACAAGTCGAACAGCGACAATTCGAACTCAGACAACGACTGATCGTTTGTCATGCGTCTCGACGTCGTCACCATCTTTCCCGAGTATCTCGAACCGCTTCGTGCTGCCTTGCTGGGCAAGGCAATCGAACGTGGCTTGATCTCGGTCGACGTCCACGATCTTCGGTCGTGGACCCATGACGTACACAAAGCGGTCGACGATTCCCCGTACGGCGGCGGGCCCGGCATGGTCATGAAACCCACCGTCTGGGGTCCGGCGCTGGACGACGTGATCGGTCGCTCCGATTCTTCCGGCCCGGATGATGCCGAGACGATCCTGGTGGTGCCGACTCCCGCCGGCGTCCCGTTCACTCAGGCGACCGCACATCGCTGGGCCACCGCCAAGCACCTTGTCTTCGCCTGCGGCCGATACGAAGGTATCGATCAACGCGTCTTCGACGACGCCGCCAAGCGGGTTCGCGTCGAAGAAGTCAGTATCGGCGATTACGTTCTGATCGGCGGTGAAGCAGCCGTGCTGGTGATGGTCGAGGCTGTTGTGCGACTGATGCCCGGCGTTCTCGGCAATCAGCTCTCACACCAAGAGGATTCGTTCTCCGACGGGCTCCTCGAAGGGCCCAGTTACACTCGCCCCGCCGTGTGGCGTGATCTCGAGGTTCCGCCTGTTCTGCTTTCCGGAGATCACGCGAAGATCAAAGCCTGGCGCCATGAGCAGTCGCTGCAGCGCACGGCCGAGCGTCGACCGGATCTACTTCCTTAGGTATTTCTCTTCAACCAGGTGATGCTTGCGCCGTCGTCGAGCGATTCGGTTGCAGTCGGTGTGAACAGTGTCGGCTCGAAGTTACCTCTGATCAGCGGTATGCCCGCGCCGGCGACAACCGGATACCTTTTGACGATCAACTCGTCGATCTCCGGTAGTAGTTCGCCGGCGAGAGTTCCGCCGCCGCACAGCCAGATATCTTGTCCTTCTTCCTCTTTGAGGGATCTGACGACCGCACGTGGATCGGTGCGAACGATGGTGACCGCGGGATCCTCGGCGTCAGGGAGGGTGCTGGAGACGACGAACTGGCGCAGGTGCGCAAAAGGGCTGGTCACGCCGAGGCTCAGCCCGGGCTCGTAAGAGCCGCGGCCCATGACGACCGTGTCGAAGGTTCTGTTGGGTGCGTCCTCGATTCCGAGAGCGGGCCGTACATGCGTTGGCACGGTCTCGGGATATCGATCGCATATCCAGGCCGTGATCTGTTCGGAAACCGGGAAGAAATCGAATTCGCCGTCTGGTCCCGCGATGTAGCCGTCGAGGGAAGCTCCCACGTAGTACACAAGCTTTCGCATCAAACGCTCCGTTCGTAGTACTATGTTTGTAGTGGTTTAACTTAGGGTCGTGTCAGGAGTGATGTCAAGTGCGAAAGAACCCGGAACGACGGCTTGCCCTGATCGACGCGGCAATCGAGGTGTTGGCCCGAGAGGGTGCTCGAGGCTTGACTTTTCGAGCCGTCGACACCCAGGCAGCCGTGCCGAACGGGACAGCGTCGAACTACTTCTCCAATCGCGACGACCTACTCACGCAGGCCGGTGGCCGGATCTACGAGCGACTGATTCCGGACGACCTCGAGGGATTGATCGATCCCGTCAACGGCACCGATCGTGAGCGACTGGTGACGCTCATGCTCGACGTGGTCGAGCGGGTCACCTCGTTTGGAACGGGTTTCCTCGCGCTCATGGAGTTGCGGCTGGAGGCGATACGTCGTCCGGACCTGCGAGCGGTCCTGACCGTCCGCATCCGAGAAGACTTCGATCTGAACGTAGCCAATCATCTGGCGTCGGGCGTGCCGGGTGATGCGATGACCGTTCGCCTGCTCTATTTGTCGCTGAACTGGCTCGTACTGGATCGACTGACATTGCCGAACCTGTTCGGGGAGGAAGATATTCGTACGATCGTCGAGGCCGCGGTGGATCGAGCGCTACCCCGCGAATCGTAGAAGGGTCAGTGCCGCTCGGCAGGTTTGCGGCGGAACGAGAAGTATCGATGACCGAAGAAACTCACCCCGGCAACGATCAACATGACAACCGCCTGGGCGGGAAGCGGCGGGGCATGCAGAATCGACACCGCGATTGTTCCGAGTATCAGATTCAGCACGAGGCCACCGGAATTGACGACGATGAACGCGCCCAGGTCGCGTGCCACATGTCCGCGGACGCGGAAAACCAACGTCCGATGCAGAACGAAAGCGATGAGCACGCTGATGGAGTACGCACCGATCACGGCCACTTGATACAGATCCTTGTTGTCGAGGATCAGTGACCAGATCACGAAGAGCCCGTATCCGATCGCCGTATTGGCCACTCCGACAATGGCAAACGCGATGGGTTGATGCTTGACCACCCGCAGCAGTGGGCCGGGGTTCTCGGGTGATGCGATGTCTTCGGTCATGAAGACTCGGTTTTCACGGTGTTGATCCGGTCCTTGCGTCGTGTCCGCAGATACATCCACTCGAGCACGCCGAGGCCGAGGATTCCGGCGACCATCGAAGCGCCGCCGACCTTCCATCCCGGGGGTCGCCACGTGAGGACAAGTTCAGCGTCCTTCGTCCCGGCTGGGATGTCCACGGTGACAAAGGACTTCGCGACGACGTCGATCGGGACAGGCTGGCCGTCGAGGCTAGCTCGATACCCGGGCCAGCCGAGCCGTGCGAACACAACCTTGCCGCCGGTCTCCGAACTGACACGAAGGGTGCTCGACATGTTCGATTCCGCGGTCGAAACAGCTTCGACGCCACGGGTATCGGCGATGCGACCGTTTCGTGTCGAGACGGGGCCGTCGACGCGTTCGAGCACGGAGATGTAGTTCTCGTGACCGGGGTAGTCCACCCAGGTCCACCCGTCGGGGGCCTGGCTCTTACGTGCATCGGGGTAGAGGGCGTTCTGCAGTACGACGCGGTCCACCTTCATCAGGTCGACGATGGTGCGGCCGGTGGTGGGTTCGACGGTGAATGCCCGTCGGAAGGCGTCGGGGCAGACGCTCATGTCCCAGCGCATGCAGAGCAGATCACCGAAGTAGAAGTGCCCGTTGGGGGTGTAGCCGCTGGTGTAGGTCAGTTCGAGGTCTTTGGGGTAGTTGCCGAAAGCCAGGGAACCGTACGCTCCGTCGAGGGTTTTGTCCCCGGGTGCGATGAGTGCACGGTCGCCCAGTTGCAGTGTCGTGCCTTCGAAGTCGGGGAAGGCCTCTTTCATCTCCGAGCGGGATTCGGGCAGGTCCCAGCTCATTGGGGTTGGTTGCGCGGCCCGAACCTGGGCGTAGGCGATGGGGGAGACCGCGGCGATTGCCAACAGGCATGCGAGCGCGGTGCCCTTGGTGCGGCCCAGCCACACCATCGCAGCGCCGAGTGCGGCAACGACCAGGGCTGAGATCACATGCCATTTCGCGAGCCCGGGAGCTGCCGAGGCGGACCTGATCAAAAGCAGGCCCACGAGGATTCCCGCTGCAACGCAGCGTCCGCGCAACTTGTCGGTCGTGGCGTAACGCCCGAGCAGGATGCACACCAGAAGCAGGAGTCCGATGGCCACCATCGGAAGCACGCGCGCGGGCCACCGCAGTGGGCCGATTGTGCTCGGCCCGGCAGTCCACATGAGGACGGCGACCGTGAAGATCCCGACGGCGGTCAATTCGCGTGCCGCGGCGCGTGCCTTGCCCCAGTCGATGAACGCCGGAGCCGGAATGAGGAACCACGCGACGTAGACCATGGGCATGGTCTGGATGTATCCCCACCACGAGGAGAATGCGGGCATCGTGCTCGGCAGGCTCGCGTTCAGCGATTCCGACCAGGGAACGGCAAGGAATGCGTCGTTCTTGACTTCGGATGCACCGCGCCAGGTGACGTCGGCGGTGAGCAGGCTCGGCAGATACGTCGCGAGACCGGCGAGGGCGGCAGAGGCGGACACCGCCAGAAGCCGCAGCGACGGCAGCCAACGCCGCTGATAGACAACTTCGCCGATCGCGACTGCGACGATCATCAAGCCGGATTCGACTGCGGGGAAAACATATTGGACCGACATCGCGAGATACAAGAACACGAAGGTCGGGATCGGACCGCTCTTGCCTCTGGCGTAGCGGATTGCCGAGGCCCACGCCTGAACCATCCAGGCAGTGCCGGTGAAGGCTGTCATCCAACTGGCCGAGTCGAAGAACAGGAGGAAACCGGTGAACGGAATCGAGACTCCGGCGACCGCAGCCCACGTGGGCTTCGAGCCGTACTCCAGGCAGATCCGATAGACGCCCAGCGCAAGGATGATCGCGAAGATCAATTTCACGATCGTCGCGTACAGCGCCAGGTTGTCGAAGGACGGTGCGATCAGGTCGATCAGAAGTTGTGGCGGATTGAGAAGGCCCGCTTCCTCGATCGCGTAGTTGCCCGCCATCCAGTTCTCGGGGACGAGTACCGGCAGGTGTCCTTCTCGCAGGCTACGGCCGAGCATGACCGACAGCGGCGCGTACTGGGACTCGGTGTCGTCGGTGTAGAAGTGACGAGCGTTCGCGAGCACCACGGCCAGGTAGCCGGCGATGACACCGACCGCCGTGACGGCGCCCCACTTGTACACGTCTGCCCGGGCGAGAGTGCGAGTTTCCACCACGAGTTCCAGACCTTAACAGGGCAGGTGGGGCGCGCGGAGACGCGAGCGCATCACGCGCCGTCGGCATCCGAAGTCCGGACATCTCTGCGTGTTAAAGTTCGCGACGGTGTGGGCCCGATCGTGCCTGTCTCTCGGCGCCAGTCGAGCCCCCTGAAGGGAGTGGAAGCGAGTGCACTCGATTTCCGTCGTAGTGCCCGTTTATCAGGGCGAAAAGACGATCACGGCGCTCGTCGAGGAGTTGGACGGCCTGTGCGCACCGAGTTCGACGCCCGGTGGAGCGCAATTCACCGTCGACGAGATCGTGCTGGTTCACGACAACGGTCCGGACCGTTCCGACGTCGTGTTACTCGAGTTGGAGCGCCGTTTCGATCAGGTGCGTGTCGTGTGGCTCAGTCGCAACTACGGCCAGGACGCGGCGACTATCGCCGGTATGGCCGTTGCACGTGGCCAGTGGATCGTGACGATGGACGAAGACGGCCAGCACGACCCGGTGCACATCGGGGCTTTCCTCGACACCGCGCTGACGGAGCGATCCGATCTCGTGTATTCCAAACCCACGAACACCCGCCCGCATGGATTCTTGCGGAACCTGACCTCGCGCGGTGCAAAGATCGTCTTGGCGACGGTATTCGCGTTCCCTGATTCGACGAGATTCGAAAGTTACCGCCTGATCCGAGGTGACATCGGCCGACAGTTGGCCGGCGTCGCCGCCAACGGCGTGTATCTGGACGTCGCGCTGACGTGGGTCGTCGGCAATACCGCCACTGCGCCGGTGACACTTCGAGCGGAAGGCCGCGAGGAATCGGGGTACAACTATCGCCGTTTGTTCTCGTTGTTCTGGAAGATGGTGTTGTGTAGCGGAACCCGCGGTCTGCGGCTGGTGAGTCTGCTCGGGGTCACCCTGGCGTCGGCCGGTGTGATCATGGCTGCGGTGATCTTCGTCCAAGCCATGACCGGTGACAACAACGACCCGGAAGGATGGGCGTCGATCATCATGGCGCTGCTGGTCTGTTCGGGTGCGATCCTGTTCTCGCTCGGTCTCATCGCCGAATACCTTGGCGTGGCACTGCACGTCCTTGTCGGAAAGCCGCTGTATCTGACAGTCGATTCCCCGCGGCCCGGAACCTCGATCGATCGGCGTAGTCGTGAGCACTGATCGCATCATCTTCTCCCGCCCCTATCGGGCATCGAATGAATTGTCGAATCTGGCAACGGTTCTGGAGTCCGATCACATTCACGGTGACGGACGTTTCACCAAGTCCGCGACTGCAGCGCTCAAGGCGATCACCGGATCCACGCATGCTCTGCTGACCACCTCGTGCACGCACGCACTCGAATTGGGTGCGCTGCTGCTCGAATTGGGCCCGGGCGACGAGGTAATAGTTCCGAGCTTCGCGTTCAGTTCGGCGGCAACCGCCGTCGCGTTGCGCGGTGCCACTGTTGTTTTCGTCGACATCGATCCGAGTACCGGCAATATCGATCCCGACTGCGTCGCAGCGGCGATCACGGAACGCACGAAAGCTGTACTGGTCATGCATTACGGCGGAGTCGCCGCCGACATGGAACCTCTCGTCGACCTCGCGGAACTCCACGGCGTCGCGTTGATCGAAGACAACGCTCACGGGCTCGGCGGAAAGTGGCGCGGGCGGGCGCTCGGCACCATCGGAACTATCGGTACGCAGAGTTTTCACGACACCAAGAACGTTCACTGCGGCGAGGGTGGCGCGCTGTTGCTCTCGGACGATCAGTTGATGACCCGCGCCGAAATCATCCGTGAGAAGGGGACCGACCGTGCGCGTTTCCTGCGCGGCCAGGTCGACAAGTATTCGTGGCAGGACATCGGGTCGAGTTATCTGCCCAGTGAACTCAATGCCGCTGTCCTCGACGCACAACTCTCGGAGTTCGACGCGATTCAGGCGGCCAGGCATCGCGTCTGGGATGCCTACAGCGTGAGTCTGGGCGAGTGGGCGTCCGAGAACGGTGTCGTTCCCATGGCGGTTCCTGATGATCGCGAGCACACCGCGCACCTGTTCTATCTCAAGATGCCTACCGAAGAGAGCCGCGACGGTTTGATTCGGCATCTTGCCGCCGACGGAATCGTGGCGCCGTTCCACTACATTCCGCTCGATACGAGTGCGGCCGGTGTGCGCTACGGACGAACGCCGGAGCCGTGTGTGCGTAGCGCCGAGTTCTCCGCGTCGATCCTTCGACTGCCGCTGTGGCCCATGCTCACGTCCGAACAACAGGAACGGGTCATCGGTTCCGTCCTCGAGTACAAGCAGGCTTGAGGACTAACACGACCGCGTGGATCGAATCAGGGCCCGGAAGCTTCGGGCATCACCGAATCCGCGGTCGTGGATGCCGCCGCCCAGTCGTCGATGCTTCCGCTCGGGAAGAGAATCTGTGTGACGCCGGTGACCGTGTCACGTGCGTGCAGTGCGCTTTCGTCGTCGACGGCGTCGGTGAACGAGGTGTCGGGATAGAAGCTGTCCTCGTCCGTGTACTGGACGTCTTCTCGCGAACCGATTGCGATGATGTATCGGTTGTCGTCACCGACGATGCCGGTGGACAGATGGATCCACTTGTCCTCGACACAGCACATCCAGCCTTGCTTGACTCCGATGACCGACTCGCCGAACAAGGCCTCGGGCAATCCGAACCTCTGGTCGTAGCCGTCGGTTCCTTCGGGAGTGGATTGCCGCAGGTACTCGACGAATTGCTCGACCCGCTCAGGTCCGAGCTGGTCGGAGTCGTCGAGGACGCCGTTGTAGAAAGTGACCAGGTCGTGCGTCGTGGTCTCGGTGTTCCACCACATTCCGTCCCACGGCGGCGTCGTCGCGGTCAGTGCGTAACGCTCGGCAACCCGGGTGATCACCTCCTGACCGCCGACCTCGTCCCACAGCAGGTTGGCTGCGGTGTCGTCGGAGGATTCGAGCATTGCCGCCATGAGGGTGCGATCGTCGTCCGTGATGGGCCGCTCGCCGCGAGCGTCCTGATGGAGGAGATCCTCGGCGATGAAAAGTTTTGCCACCGAGGCAGTTTCGATTTGCTGGTCGCCGGCAACATCGAGGTACTTGTCCGAGGATCGATCGAGGACGGCGATGGATACGTCCGCACCACGCCCGAGCGCCGCCACCTGAGCTTGAGCCAGTCGGCCGTCGAGAGTCTCCGCGACCGGAACATTGGTGTCGGGGAAGGCGGGGGTCTGCATCGAATCATCCGGGTTCTGTCCACCGCTGCACGAAGCCGCAAAAGTAACTGCGGCCGCCATTGCGGCAATCCGGACGTACCGCGTACTCATCTGTTTCCCCCGGTAGCCCTGACACGGCACTGTTGCCGATCTTCTTGTCTCAGGATAGCGGTAGGGTCGGATCTCGTGATTCTCAAGACCGTGAACCAGCGCATTGCCGAGGAACTCGACGTCCGCGAAGGCCAGGTTGCAGCAGCAGTCGACCTTCTCGACGGCGGAGCCACGGTGCCCTTCATCGCCCGGTACCGCAAGGAAGTCACCGGCACGCTCGACGACGCCCAGTTGCGACTTCTGGACGAGCGGCTGCGGTATCTCCGCGAGCTCGACGACCGTCGTGACGCCGTGCTCACGGAGATCGACTCTCAGGGCAAACTCGACGATCAACTGCGCGGTCAGATCATGCTGGCCGAGACAAAAGCGCGGCTGGAGGACATCTACCTCCCCTTCAAACCGAAGCGGCGCACCAAGGCGCAGATCGCCCGCGAGGCCGGCCACGAGCCTGTCGCGGACGCTCTCATCGGAGATCCCACCACCGATCCCGCGCAGTATTCGGACGAGCAACTCGACGGTGCCCGGTCGATCCTCGTGGAGCGCTTCGCCGAGGACGCCGATCTGGTCGGTGAATTGCGCGAGCTTATGTGGAGTCGCGGCCAGGTCGTCTCATCGGTCCGCAAGGGCAAGGAAACCGATGGCTCGAAGTTTGCTGACTACTTCGAGTTCTCGGAACCGTTCTCCAAATTGCCCTCGCACCGCATCCTCGCCGTCCTGCGCGGAGAGAAGGAAGAAGTGCTGTCGCTCAACATGGCGGCCGACACCGAAGAACTCGCGCCGGGGGAGCGCACGGTCTACGAAGGCCGCATCGCGTCGCGGTTCGAGATCGCCGACCGTGGTCGGGCCGCCGACGGGTGGCTTCTCGACACCGTCAAGTGGGCGTGGAAGACGAAGTTCGCCGTCACGCTCGGTATCGACACTCGAATGCGTCTGCGGCAGTCGGCCGAAAAGGACGCCGTCGACGTCTTCGCCACCAACCTCAAGGATCTACTCCTCGCGGCTCCCGCCGGCGCCCGACCCACCATGGGACTCGACCCCGGATTTCGCACCGGAACTAAGGTTGCCGTCGTCGACGGAACCGGCAAAGTTGTTGCATACGAGACGATTTACCCGCACCAGCCGCAGAACAAGTGGGACGCGGCGCTTGCGACGCTTGCCGGGCTGGTCGCCAAGCACGGCGTCGAACTGATCGCCATCGGCAACGGCACGGCCTCACGCGAGACCGACACGCTCGCTACCGAACTGATCAAGAAGACCGGCGCGCCCAACCTGACCAAGATCGTCGTCTCCGAGGCAGGCGCATCGGTGTACTCGGCTTCGGCCTACGCGTCGCAGGAACTTCCCGACCTCGACGTCTCGATTCGCGGTGCGGTGTCCATTGCGCGTCGCCTGCAGGATCCGTTGGCGGAGTTGGTCAAGATCGATCCCAAGTCCATCGGTGTCGGTCAGTACCAGCACGACATCACTGAATCGCTGCTCTCACGTTCGCTCGACGCCGTCGTCGAGGATGCCGTCAACTCGGTCGGCGTCGACGTCAACACCGCGTCCGTGCCACTTCTCGCTCGGGTGTCCGGAATCGCAGGTTCCCTAGCGGAGAGCATCGTCGCCCATCGGGACCAGAACGGTCCGTTCAAGTCCCGCAAGGGACTCAAGGACGTCTCCCGACTGGGACCCAAGGCTTTCGAGCAGTGCGCAGGCTTCTTGCGGATCACCGACGGCGACGACCCTCTCGACGCGTCGAGCGTCCACCCGGAGGCATATCCGGTGGTTCGCAAGATCGTTGCCAGTGCCGGCGGGGACGTGCGCACCGTGATCGGAAACTCGCAGGCACTTCGATCGGTCAAGGCGTCCGACTACGTCGACGAGCGATTCGGTCTACCGACCGTCACCGACATCATCTCCGAGTTGGAGAAGCCGGGACGAGATCCACGACCCGAATTCAAGACCGCGACCTTTGCCGCAGGCATCGAGAAAGTCGCGCATCTCAAGCCCGGTATGACTCTCGAAGGTGTGGTCACCAACGTCGCAGCCTTCGGTGCCTTCGTCGACATCGGAGTTCATCAGGACGGTCTGGTTCACGTCTCGGCGATGTCACACAACTTCGTCAAGGACCCACGCGAGGTCGTCAAGTCAGGTGACGTCGTCAAGGTGAAGGTCCTCGAAGTGGACGAGGCACGCCAACGCATCGGGCTGACGCTTCGTCTCGACGACGAGGTGGGCGCACCCCGCAAGTCCGAAGGCCCGCGAGGTGGGCAACCACAGCGTCAGGGCCAGCCACAGGGTCAGCGTCAGGGGCAGCAACGAGGTAGTGGCGGACGTCAGGGTGGACGCGAGTCGCGTCCGGACAACCGCGCGCCTGCTGCCGGGTCGATGGCTGAGGCTCTGCGCAAGGCGGGCTTCGGCAAGTAATTCCGTCCGCCGGGTTTTCGGAGTCCGTATCGTCTCATTCGAGTCGGTTGGCGGTATCAATCGAAAGAATGATCGGATCTGAAATTCGGTGAAGGGAGGACAGTGATGCGGGAGTGGCTCGAGCGCGAGATCATCGCCCATGGCCGATTGCCATTGCTGTTCTTCCTGCTCGGATTCCTCTCTGCCTTCCTCTTCATCCGTCTCAGCGTCCGGATGATCCGTGCGCAGGTGAAATGGTGGCCGGGCAACATCGCGCCCGGAGGTCAGCACGTGCATCACGTCGTGTTCGGTGTGATCGCCATGATGATCTCCGGTGGTGCGCTGATCGCGGTCTACGTCGATGGTTCGCAGACCACCGGTGCCGTCCTGGCGGCGATCTTCGGTATGGGTGCGGCATTGGTGCTCGACGAGTTCGCACTGATCTTCTATCTGAAGGATGTGTACTGGTCCGAGCAAGGTCGGACCTCGGTGGATGCGGTTTTCGTCGCAATCGCCGTGACCGGTCTGGTGCTGTTGGGTTTCCGCCCGCTCGAATTGCTCGACGTCGCCGGATTCCGTGAAGAACGGGATCCGTGGATCAAATTGGTCTTCGTTTTTGTCGCGTTGATCAACTTCGCCTTGGCGGCAATCGTGATTCTCAAGGGGAAGATATGGACGGGGCTCGTCGGCCTGTTCGTCTTTCCGCTGCTGGTAATCGGAGCGGTTCGCTTGAGCCGGCCGGGTGCACCGTGGGCTCGCTGGCGGTACACGCGTAAGCCGAAACGGATGAACCGCGCGCTCGAGCGTGAGCGGAAGTGGCGGCGACCGGTCATCAGGGCCAAGATCTACGTCCAGGATCTGATTGCCGGATCGCCGAGCGTCGAGCATGCGATGACGGCGGCCGAGCAGGAATTGGACCACACCATTCACGCGGCTCCGCCGCCACCGATTTCCCCGCTGGTATCCGCGTCTGGCACAATGGACGGGTTGCCTGGACCAGGCAGCAGCACTTGATCTGGGCACGAACCAGACGAGCGCCGTTTCGGGAGACCGAAACGCGTGCCGCTCGGTTCCTCTGCTCCTGCGAAATACAAGGATGACATATGAACACCCTGGACTTCCTGGACAAAAAGTCGCTCCGCGACGACATCCCCGAGTTCCGTCCCGGCGACACGCTCAACGTGAACGTCAAGGTTATCGAAGGCTCCAAGGAGCGCGTGCAGGTCTTCAAGGGCGTCGTTATTCGTCGCCAGGGCGGCGGCGTTCGCGAGACCTTCACCGTCCGTAAGGTCTCCTTCGGCGTCGGCGTCGAGCGCACCTTCCCGGTTCACAGCCCCACGCTGGCCTCCATCGAGGTTCTGACCCGCGGTGACGTCCGTCGCGCCAAGCTGTACTACCTCCGTGAGCTTCGTGGCAAGAAGGCGAAGATCAAGGAAAAGCGCTGATCTTTCCGATGAGCCCGGCACCGCGTACGCGCGGTGTCGGGCTAATCTGGTTTCTGTGGCAGATTCTTCGAAGGAGCAGGCATTGTCGTCCGGACCCGAGAATCACGAGGGATCAAGCGGTTCCGCGGAACCGACCTCACATCGGCCGCAGAAGAAACAGCGATCGTTCCTGCGAGAACTCCCTGTTCTGATCGGCGTAGCGCTGGTACTCAGCATCGTCCTTCAGGCATTTGTCTTCAGAGTTTTTCTCATCCCATCCGAGTCGATGGAACCGACACTGCACGGCTGTGCAGGATGTACCGGTGACCGCATCGTGGTGGAGAAGATCGGATACCGCTTCGGCGATCCGGAACCCGGCGACGTCGTCGTCTTCAAGGGACCCGATTCGTGGAACACGAAATATGTGTCCAATCGGTCCGACAACGTTGTCGTTCGCGGCATTCAAGAGGTCGGTTCGTGGGTCGGCCTCGTTCCGCCGGACGAGAACGACTTGGTCAAGCGAGTGATCGCTACCGGCGGCCAGACCGTCGAATGCTGTGACGATCAGGGCCGAGTCCTGGTCGACGGCAAGCCGCTCGACGAGCCGTACATCAAGATGGATTTCCCGTTCACTCCGGGAACACAAACGTGTGACACCGAATTGAAGTCGGGCCGCTGCTTCGGACCGATCACCGTTCCCGAGGGCCACGTGTGGGTCATGGGTGACAACCGCAGCAATTCCGCCGACTCGCGCTACCACGTGGACGACGAGTTCCAGGGAACAGTCCCGATCGACAACATCATCGGTCAAGCTCGATTCATCGTCCTTCCCCCGTCGCGAATGGGCGGCATCGATGCGCCTGATATTCAGGGCAATTGAGTTGTCGTACCGCACACATGGATTCGCGTAGTTCCGAGTAGGCAGAGACAGTGAGTAGTTGGCCCCCTCGCGTCGTCATTCGCAGATCGGCAGGTCTGCGGACGATGGAGTCTGCGTTGGCGCGAACCGGACTCGGTCCGGTCGCCGGCGTCGACGAAGCCGGGCGCGGAGCGTGCGCTGGTCCACTCGTCATTGCAGCGTGTGTCCTGGCGCCGAAACCGCAAGCGGCACTGGCGCGGCTCGACGATTCGAAGAAGCTGACCGAACGTGCGCGCGAGGAGCTTTTCCCGGCGATCAAGCGCTTGGCGTTGGCGTGGAGTGTTATTTCGGTACCCGCTGCGGAAGTCGATCAGATCGGTATCCACGTTGCCAACATCGAGGGGATGCGACGAGCAGTTGCGGGCCTCGACCTCGAACCGGGCTATGTCCTCACCGACGGGTTCCGGGTTCCGGGTTTGACGGCTCCGTCGCTGCCGGTCATCGGCGGTGACGGCGCCGCTGCATGTATCGCCGCGGCGAGCGTTCTCGCGAAGGTGACCCGAGATCGTGTGATGACCGAGATGGACGACACTCATCCCGGATACGGCTTCGCGATTCACAAGGGATACAGCACGCCACTGCACATGGACGCTCTCGACGAGCTGGGGCCGTGCCCCGAGCATCGCATGACGTACGCAAACGTGGTGGCTGCGGGAGTCCGGTTGGAACAACGCGCGGGCCGTACGGGATGATGGACGTTCAGACGAACTGGGAGGACTGGCTAAACCGATGAGTGCCGAGGATCTCGAGAAGTACGAAACCGAGATGGAGCTGTCGCTCTACCGTGAATACCGGGACATCGTCGGACAGTTCTCCTACGTCGTGGAGACCGAACGACGTTTCTACCTGGCCAACACGGTCGAGTTGCTGCCCCACAATTCAGACGGGGAGATCTACTTCGAACTGCGGATGTCCGACGCCTGGGTGTGGGACATGTACCGCCCGGCGCGATTCGTGAAGTACGTACGCGTCGTGACGTTCAAGGACGTCAACATCGAAGAGCTGGACAAGCCGGATCTGCGCCTTCCTGACTGATCTTGACAACGAAGTGCCCCGCCGATATCGGCGGGGCACTTCGCATTTCGCGGAGTTGCGCGGGGTCAGTTGCCCTTGACATTCACGATCTGACGCAGCGTGTGTCGAATCTCGACCAAGTCCTTCGCGTCGTCCATCACGACGTCGATGTCCTTGTACGCACCCGGGATCTCGTCGAGGAACGCCGCGGAACGCTCGTATTCGATGCCGACCATCGCTTTGTCGAGATCTTCGATCGTAAAGGTCTTGCGTGCCTGGTTACGTCCGTACACCCGACCCGCGCCGTGGGGGCTGGACTTGAACGACGGCACGTTTCCCTTCCCGACGACGACGTAACTCGCCGTCCCCATCGAACCGGGGATGAGCCCGGGCGTGCCCTCGTCTGCCTTGATCGCACCCTTACGGCTCAGCCACACACCCCGGCCCATATGGAACTCCTTCTGGGTGAAGTTGTGGTGGCAGTTGATCCGCTCGACCTCGTCGATGATCGCGGGCTTGCCGTCACCCATGAAGTGCGCGAAGTCCTTCACCACGCGGTCCATCATCTCTTCGCGGTTGAGCAGAGCGAAGTGCTGAGCCCAGTTGAGATCGGTGATGTACGAGTCGAATTCGGGCGTCTTCTCGACCAGGTAGGCCAGATCCGGATCGGGAAGGTTGATGTACCACCGCTCGCACAAGTCCTTGGCGATCTTGATGTGATGCTGTGCGAGCTTGTTTCCGATACCGCGACTGCCCGAGTGCAGGAACAGCCAGACGCCGTCGCTCTCGTCGAGCGTCACCTCGATGAAGTGGTTGCCAGAACCCAGCGTTCCGAGCTGAAACCTCCAGTTGTTCTTGAACTTGTCGTAGAAGGCCAGGCGATCGCCCGCCATTGCCTCGAGTTCTGCGATGCGGATTTGCGCCGTGTCGCTCAGCGTCTTGTTGTAGACACCCGCCGAGAGCGGAACGGAGCGTTCGATGCTGTGGCGAAGAACGCTCAGGTCGCGGCCTTGAAGGTCGCGTGCACTGAACTGGGTTTTGACCGCGATCATTCCGCAGCCGATATCGACTCCGACGGCGGCGGGCATGATTGCGCCTTCCGTCGGAATGACCGAACCCACCGTCGCTCCCGCACCGAGGTGCGCATCCGGCATAAGTGCCAGATGTGGACGGACAAAAGGCATCTGGGACGTACGCAGCGCTTGCTCGCGAGTGTTCTCGTCGAGTATCGATGCCCAGTTCCACAGCCTCTTGGTGATCTTCTCCATCAGATTTCTCCCACATAGTTCACAGCCGAACCGATCGGTCCGGTGTGTCGTGCAGGAATGACCATGCGCTCCGTCAGTGGTTGTGTGCAACCTCTTTTCAGGTGCGCAGACCGTCTGCGAGTTCGTAGATTCGTCCGACGTACTTCTCCTGGAAGGCTTTTCGAGCAGCATCTGCTTGTTGCCGTGCGCCCATCCTGGCGTAGAGGTACTCGAGTTGAACCAAGCTCTCGCCGATGTCGACGCGTCGCTGGTCGAGAACCGTCAACTCGTCGACCAGCCGAGCCAGATCGAGTCGTGCAAGATCTAGCGCTGTCTCCGGTACCTCGTCCATGGTGATCCTCGATGTCCGTGAGTGCTTCCTGGGTTTGAGGCTAGCATCATTCGAACATATTTTCGATACCTGGAATTGTTGGTTACTTCGACAATGTGGCGGTCAGTTGGTCGATGGCGTACGGAATGCTCAGGACGGTATTGCCGGACATCGCCGCGCCGACGGGTGGATCTGCGGTGTATCGCACGACTATCGCATTTCCGTTTTTCACAGCGGGTAGCCGCTGGTAGAGAGTGTTGCCGGGGAGGGCCTTCTCTCCCTCCGGATCGGCCATCACGATCAAACGATCAACGGGTTCGAGGATGTCGTATCGCTCGTTCGGCAGCCAGTCGCCGAACTGGTCGCCGACGAATGCGTCGACCGTCGGGGGGAGGGTGAATCCGAGTGACGAGAGGAAGATGCCGCGTGGGTCGTGCGACGAGAACACGTATCCCTCGGGAGTGTCGAGGTTGACGATCGTTGCGGTTTGCCCGGAAAACTCCGGGTGTGCAGCGCGAGCGGTGGCAAACGCGTTTTCGGTATCCGCGATCAGTTGCTGAGCTTGTGGTTCTTTGCCGAGGGCGCGCCCGGCGGTGAGTGTCATGTCGGTCCACGGCGTTGTGTATGCGTCGTAGTCCTTGCTCTGCGCGACAGTCGGCGCAATCGAGGTCAGCTTCTTGTAGGTCTCCGTGTCGATGTCGGCGTACAGCGCTAGGATCAGATCTGGTGCGAGGGAGGCGATTTGCTCGAAGTTGAAGTCTCCGCCGCTGTTGATGTAGGTCGGAGTTTTCCCCTTCCAGTAATTCTTCGTCCACGGCCAGCTTTCATCCATGCCGGACCCCCACCATTCGGCCATGCCTACGGGTTCGACTCCCAAGGCGAGCAGTGGTTCGTGATCGGTGTATCCGAGTGTCACTACCCGCTGCGGTTCGGCATCGATTGTCGTCGACCCCTGTGCGTGCTCGATCGTCACGGGGAATGCGTCGTTGCTCTGGGTCGCTGATGCGGTGTCGACGCCTTGCGAGGTTCCACAGGCGGTCGAGAACCCGATGATCGCGGCCGTCGTGAATAAGGCGGCGAGGATTCGGGTGCTACGTGAGGGCACGTGCATGCTCCTTCGAAGTGGTGGGCGAAGTGATCTGAGTTCCGCGTGAAGTGCTGAACTGGTCGCGTCAGCAATAAAGTGAGGCTAACCTTTGCGGGATCGTCGGTCCATCCTTCAGGATGGACTCGGATACGCCCAGAGAGACGCAAAATGTCCACTATCGAGTACTCGACTCGCCCAAAGTCCTTGCTAGCGCTGCCCGATAGTCGCGGACGGACATTCAAAGATTTTCAGGTCTACACCAACGTCGTCGACGGAGTGACTGCGTACGGAGCTCATCGACACCCCGAGCATCAGATCGCCTGGATGAGTGAAGGGATGATGCAGATCGCTGCCGGAGGCAATGTGTGGCACCTGCACAGCGAGCACTTGGTCTGGTTGCCGGGCACCGTTCTCCACGACATGACACTTCTGACGGAGGGGTGCATGATTGCGGCCTATGCGCGTCCGGATCTACGCCCTGCCGGGCCGCGGTGGACTCAGCCACTTGTTCTCGAAGTCGATGCTCTGTCCGCTCAATTGCTGCGCCATCTCGCCGACCGGACCATCGACGATGCTCGGCGGTTGATGAGTCAGGAGTTGCTCTACGACATTCTTGCTGCCGCGCCCGAACGGCACGACGTCCTCGCGGTTCCTCGCAATGCTGCGGCGAGTTCGGTTTCTGCCTGCATCCTTGCCGATCCGGCAGACTCACGGACGCTGGGGGAGTGGGCGGGCGAACTCGGGGTCAGTTCCAAGACCTTGATGCGAGCCTTTGTCGCCGATACCGGGATTACCTTCGGGCAGTGGAGAACTCGAGCACGCATGTACGCATCACTCGAGATGCTCGCGCGGGGTGAGGGTGTCAATGACGTTGCCCCGCAGGTTGGTTACCGCACCAGCAGTGGGTTCATCGCCGCATTTCGGGAAACCTTCGGTACGACGCCGGCCCGGTACGGCGGAAAGCTGATGCGGTGATTTGCTGATGATTTCTTGAACTCGGTTGACGGCAAAGCTTTGTTCGGCAAAGTAGAAATGGGCCGAGCTACCAGCATCTGCTGGTAGCTCGGCCGATTTACTAATCTGAACTGAGTCAGCTCATGTTGCCGAGCACATTGCCCAAGACACCGCTGATGACATTGGTCATCGACCCCTGCGGGTCGGTCAGGGAGCCGAATACCTGGCCTGATCCGGAGTTGAGTGAGCCGAAGCCCATGTCCTCGAGGCTTCCGGCGCCCGCCTCTACGGGGTTCGGCTGCCGGATGGTGACGCAGACGCCCATCGGATTGATGTTCCAGTCGCCCGCCGCCAGCACAATGTTGGTGCCGGCGCCGCTGTCGAGCTGCGTGCCTACAACTGCGTTATCGGGAACTTTGTAGGTGGTTTCCAAAGCGATGACGCCGCCGCCCGCAGTGGTCCATCCGCCGCCCTTTGCCACCACGGAGTTGTTGCCGACAACGACGGTCTTGGTGACGTCGTCCCACTTCTGGTCGCCGATAAGCCATTTGACGTTCAGGCGAGCCTTGACCAGCTGGAATCCTGCCGGGTGGAAATCGCGGATCTGATTGACGAGGGCTCCGGAACCGGAAACCTTGGTGATGTAGGTGACCGTCTGACCCGCGGCGACCTTGCCATCGCCGACAACCTCCTTGCTGACGGTGTACGGCGTCCCGAGGGAACCGGCCCAACTGTCGGTGACCGACTGGTTGAGCGCGCATGCCGGTGCTGCTTGCGCCACCGAGGCTCCAAGTCCAACAGTGACGCCGGCGGCGAGGAGAACGAGGGATGTAGTGGTTGCTACTGCGTGGCGAAGTGAGCGGCGGGCCATGTAGAACTCCATTCAGCGGGGTGCGTGACGGTTTGAGCAAAACTGTAACTAGTTCTACTGGACTTTCGTCCAAATTGTGGGGATTTCAGAAAATTGTCACGGTTCGGGTCGCCGTTGGTGTGTTGCGCTGCCGAATTCCACAGGTTCTGAGTTGTCAACAGGTTGTTTTTGGGTGGCTTGGTTTTGTGGTGGTGGGTCGAGGGTGGTGGTTGGGACG
>NZ_JASDCV010000089.1:0-940 GCF_030407755.1 Rhodococcus sp. APC 3903 | reverse complement strand
CCGTTGCCGGTGCAGTATGCCGACTACGCACTGTGGCAGCGTGAGGTTCTCGGGTTCGAGGACGATCCGCAGTCAATCATCGCGCAGCAGATCAACTACTGGTCCGATGCCCTGGCCGACCTGCCCGAGCAGCTGGACCTTCCCAGTGATCGCACCCGCCCCGAGATCGCAACGGGACAAGGAGCGAACCACACCTTCACCATCGACCCGCAACTGTGGGCCGATGTGGAAGCAACAGGCCAGGCGGCGGGCGCAACCCCGTTCATGGTCGTCCACTCTGCGCTGGCCGTGCTGCTGGCACGGTTGTCCGCGACCACCGACATCGCAATCGGCGCTCCTGTCGCCGGTCGCGGTGAAGCGCAGCTCGACGATCTGATCGGCATGTTCGTCAACACTTTGGTGCTGCGCACCGAGGTTGATCCGTCGATATCGTTCGCGGATCTGTTGGCTTCTGCGCGGGAAGTGGATCTGCAGGCGTTTGCCCACGCTGACGTTCCGTTCGAGCGGATCGTTGAAGCGCTCGATCCGGTTCGTTCGCAGGCTCGTCATCCGTTGTTCCAGGTGGCATTGACCTTCCAGAACCTTGGACAGAGTGCTCTCGAACTGCCCGGACTCACCGCCGCTGCTGTGGAATTCGACGCAGCACTGGCCAAGTTCGATCTGCAATTCACTCTTGAAGACGCCGCTGACGCCGGTATGTCCGGCACCCTGACCTACGCGACGGATCTGTTCGACGCGTCGACAGCGGCCGAGTTCGCTGATCGGTTCGTGTCCGTCCTCCGTGGCGTTGTCGCGAATCCGACTGCTGCCGTTGGCGACGTGGATGTTCTGACTTCAGGTGAGTTGGATCGTGTTCTGGCGTGGAGTGACACGGGTGTCGACAGCGGTGTGGATTCGACGTTGTCGGCGTGGTTCGATGATGCTGCTGCGCGGTTTGGTG
>NZ_JASDCV010000088.1:0-1120 GCF_030407755.1 Rhodococcus sp. APC 3903 | reverse complement strand
GATACAACTCACCCGCAACACCCACCGGCACCGGACGCAACCGCGAATCCAACACATACCCACGCGTATTCCACACCGGCGTCCCGATCGGCACCACCCCCGACACCGAACCCACAATCCGATGCGCCGTCGTCGTAATCGCCGCCTCCGTCGGACCATACGTGTTATGCACCGCAGCCGACGTCAACGAACCCAACGCCACCGCAAGCTCCGGCGACAACTCCTCACCACCGGCAAACAAATGCCGCAACGAACCCAACGCACCACCAAAACCATCAGCCACCAACGCCGCAAGCACCGACGGAACGAACTCCGCCACCGAAATCGCATGCTCGACCATCACACCCGCAAGATAATCCAACTCACGATGCCCACCCGGCCGCGTCACCACCAACCGCGCACCCACCGTCAACGGCAAAAACGACTCCCACACCGACACATCGAACGTGAACGGCGCACGCGCCATCACCCGATCATCAGCACCCACCCCGTACTCCCCAGCCAACCACGCCAACTGATTGACAATCGCCCCATGACTGACCGACACCCCCTTCGGCCGACCCGTCGAACCCGACGTGAACATCACATACGCCGCATTACCCGACCGCAACGGCGCAACCCGATCACCATCAGAAACCCGACCACCCGAAAACCCACCCACATCAAGACCATCGAGAACAACAACATCCACACCCACAGGCAACACACCCACAAACGCAGAAACAGTCAACACAAGCTGCGGCGCAGCCGAATCAACCACAAACCCGATCCGCTCCACCGGCAACTCCGGATCAATCGGCACATACGCACCACCCGCAGCAACAACCGCATGCATCGCCACGATCATCTCCACCGAACGCTCCACCGCAAGACCCACCAAAACATCCGGCCCCACACCACGCCCGATCAACCACCGCGCCAACCGATTCACCCGCACACCGAACTCGGCATACGACAACACCACATCACCGAACACCACAGCCACACGACCCGACGACACCTCAACCGAAGCCGCCACCAAATCCGCCAACGTCACACCCTCAACACAACGATCCGTCTCATTCACACCCCCCAACACCAACCCACGCTCCACCACAGACTCCACCTCGAACATCTCGAC
>NZ_JASDCV010000087.1:0-1180 GCF_030407755.1 Rhodococcus sp. APC 3903 | reverse complement strand
GCCTTGGGGACGCGGATGATGAGTGCGTCGCCTTGTCCGCCGCCGCCGCAGAGTGCGGCTGCGCCGATGCCGCCGCCGCGGCGTTGCAGTTCGAGGGCGAGGTGCAGGGCGATGCGGGCGCCGGACATGCCGAGGGGGTGTCCGACGGCGATGGCGCCGCCGTTGACGTTGACCTTGGCGGGGTCGAGGCCGAGTTCGCGGGTGGAGGCGATCCCGACGGCGGCGAACGCTTCGTTGATTTCGACGAGGTCGAGGTCGGTGGGGTCGATGCCTTCCTTGGCGCAGGCCTTGGCGATGGCGCGGGCGGGTTGGGACTGGAGGGTGGAGTCGGGTCCGGCGACGACGCCGTGGGCGCCGATTTCCGCGATCCAGGTCAGGCCGAGTTCTTCGGCTTTGGTTTTGCTCATCACGATCACGGCGGCGGCGCCGTCGGAGATCGGGGAGGCGGAGCCGGCGGTGATGGTGCCGTCCTTGCTGAACGCGGGACGCAGTTTGCCGAGGGATTCGGTGGTGGTGTCGGCGCGGATGCCTTCGTCCTGGGCGAAGACGATGGGCTCGCCCTTGCGTTGGGGGATGGAGACGGGGACTACTTCGTTGTCGAAGTAGCCGTCTTTCCAGGCGCGGGCCGCGTTCTGGTGTGAGGCTGCGGCGAAGGCGTCCTGCTCGGCGCGGGTGATGTGGGCGGTTTCTTGTTGGTTGACTTGTTCGGTGAGCAGGCCCATGGCCTGGTCGGTGAAGATGTCGTGGAGGCCGTCGTAGGCCATGTGGTCGCGGAGGGTGACGTCGCCGTATTTGAAGCCTTCGCGGCTTTTTTCGAGCATGTGGGGTGCGCGGGACATCGATTCCTGCCCGCCGGCGACGACGATGTCGAATTCGCCGGCGCGGATGAGTTGGTCGGCGAGGGCGATGGCGTCGATGCCGGAGAGGCACACTTTGTTGATGCTCAGGGCGGGGACGTTCATGGGGATGCCGGCGGCGACGGCGGCTTGGCGGGCGGGCATCTGGCCGGCGCCGGCGGTGAGGACCTGTCCCATGATGACGTAGTCGACTTGTTCGGGGGCGACTCCGGACTTGTCGAGGGCGCCTTTGATGGCGATGCCGCCGAGGTCGGACCCGGAGAGGTCTTTCAACGATCCGAGGAGTCGACCCATCGGGGTACGAGCTCCCGCAACAATCACAG
>NZ_JASDCV010000086.1:0-1216 GCF_030407755.1 Rhodococcus sp. APC 3903 | reverse complement strand
CCTCGCACGACGACAGCCCCGATACGGTGCTCGATGGACCGATGCTCGATGATCAGCTCCGACAACTGCAATGCCAAGTGGTAGCGCTCGTTCAATCTCGTTCGCGCGGGCGAGGGTTCGGCACCAGCGGTGGGCGGTGTGACGTCTGCGAGGGCGCGGCGACCCCTGGCCAACCTCGTCTGCAGACGGGGCGGGACTACCGCGGAACCGAGCAGAATCACGGTGGCGGCGAGCAGCAGCTGGTTTTCGGCGACGTCTTCGCCCATATTCGTCGTAGCGGATCACCCGCCGGCAGTGCGAGCGAAGAATCGTCCGGTGATCTGATCGCCCGCGCGTAGCCGTCCGCGCAAGACCGGGCCCGAGTCTTCGACTTCGCGGTAACCGGAGAGCAACCCACGGGCAGCCACGCGCTCGGCGGCGACGACGAACACTTCGGCCAACGCCGCAACCAGGTCGGTATCCGTGTCAGCGAGTGCGGTGTGCTGCGACCACCACGCAGGGTCACCGGCGTATCCCCACATCGAAGATCACGCGGCTGATCGGTGTTTTCGGCCCCCACCCTCACAGTGAGAGCACCGACGGTCACGGCACCGATCTTCTTCAGTGGCGGTCAATGTGAACACGCCGGGAGTGCTCGTGGGTCTGACCGTGACCATCCCAGAGGCCGCGAACGCTGCAGCGCCCTCCGGCGTCAACGCCACCCGCGGGCGACACACCAGGCAGCCGCCGCAGCCGTAACCGCATCGTGGCCGCTCGAAGAGGGGCACCGTAACCGGATCATTCACCGGTGGTCAGGCACTTCTCCAGAGCAGCAAGGCCATATCGGACATCGAGATCCACTGCGGGGGTCACCGAAATGGAACTTCCTCGAGCAACGACAATGATCGCGCTGCCGAAACACCTGCGCCAATCCCCCAACACTGTGGACCGCCAGGGCGCATCAAAATACGAGGGCCAGAACAGGTGCGTCCGGATCGTCGATCGCAACATTCAACGCAAGGTGCAGATCCGCAATACGCTGCAGGTACGGGCGGGCGCTGAGCCAACGTCTCAAGAGAAGATTTCGTGGGCTCCTGCGCCCGGTGCAGCGGAACAAATCCGAAGCGCCGGCGCATCGCCGTGTCCACCAGAGCGATCGAGCGGTCCGCGGTGCTCGATCGCGGCCGATGACAACCACATTGCGTGGCAGCACGAACGGCTCGGCCTCGCCCGAGGA
>NZ_JASDCV010000085.1:0-1220 GCF_030407755.1 Rhodococcus sp. APC 3903 | reverse complement strand
TGACGATCACGGTCGTGTGGTCGGGGAACGTCACTTCCAGGCGTTCGCGCTCCTGCCGGCGGAAGGCGATGTCCGCATCACCCCACACGATCAGCGTGGGTAGTTGAGCGAGGTCGGGGAGGCCGGCCTCGACCTCGGCGAAGAAGTCACGGCTGGCGAGGATCCGGCCGGGAAGCACGGCGGTGGCTTGTCGTCGTTCTGGAGTGTCGAGTGCCAGTCTGTAGTGGGTCATCTCGGCCGTGGTCGGTTTCCGGCGGTGGTGCCCGGTGGGGAGGAAGGCGTTGACGAGTAGGTTGTGCCGGCGGACCAGGAAACGGATCGGGAGGCTGCCCATGATGCGAGCGAATGCCTCGAAGTGGAGAATCCCGTTGACCGGCCACGCCCAGGAGTTGATCAGAACCAGTCGATCGAAAACACCCGGTCGCCGCTGGGCGGCAGCCAGCCCGATCGGCCCGCCCCAGTCCTGGCCGACCAACGTGACGTCGTCGAGGCCGAGTGCGTCGACGAATCCGGTGACGACGTCGGCGTGTTCCTCTGGAAAGTAGCGGTAGCCGGGCTTGGGGGTCGAGAGGCCGAAGCCCGGATAGTCGAGGGCAATACATCGAAAGTCGGAGCGGAGCGCACTGATCGCCTCGCGCCAGAGGAATGACCAGGTCGGATTGCCGTGCAGCAGAAGTAATGTGGGACCAGATCCCTCGTCGACGTAGTGGACGGTATTTCCGTCGATGTCGACGAATCGACTCTCGAACGGGAACAAGTCGTCGTCGACCCAGGATGGCCTTGTTGTCGTCGTCATGCGCGCCCCTCGCAAAGTGGATGGTTGATATAGTGAAGCACACTTTATTTTAGAAAGCAGGTGTTATGAGCCGCGACTATGGCCAGTACTGCGGACTCGCCCGAGCTCTCGATGTGATCGGTGACCGGTGGAATTTGCTGATCGTCCGGCAGTTGTTGCTGGGGCCTGCTCGATACGGTGACCTGCGCGAAGCGCTCTCCGGCATCGCCACCAACCTGTTGGCCGGCCGCCTACGCGACCTCGAGACCGCTGGTGTGCTCGAAAGACGCCTGTCCGAAGACGGGAATGCCATCACCTACGCCTTGACACCGTGGGGTGCCGAACTCCGCGAGCCGATCAACGGACTGATCCGGTGGTCGACGCCGCTGATGATCCGCGGTCCAGAAGACGACGAGTTCCGGCCCGAGTGGATGTCGCTGGCCCT
>NZ_JASDCV010000084.1:0-1319 GCF_030407755.1 Rhodococcus sp. APC 3903 | reverse complement strand
CGGTCGTCGCCGTTTGCCAAGTCTGCGCGTGTTATCTCCTGAATTCGCCGCAAACGATAGTACAAGCTCCCTCGATGCACACAGAGCGCCTCGGACGTTCGCTTTACGTCACCGGCATTGTCCAAAAAGCTCTCCAGCGTCGCGAGAAGAGCCTCACTTTTTGAGTCCTCATGGCTGAGCAAGGACTGCAGACCTGAGTGAATACTGTTCTCGAGTCGATCCTCCGACAGTTCGGCCAGAAGTCCGTAGACGCCGAGATCCCGATAATGCACAACATTTCCGAGCACCTTGACGACCTGGGCTACATCTGCGGAGCGTCTGGACTCTTCGTAGGATTCGCGCACGTCTGCAACCGAGGTTCGCGGTTCACCGATACCAACCCAACATTCGATGTTCTGGCGCCCACTTTCAGACAAGACTCGCTCCCGGGCTGCCACGATCAACGAGTCCAGATGGGTTTGAGTCGAGCGTTCGGCCACCGATACGATCAACAGACTGTGGTCGGGGCGGTCGAGTTGGATTGCACTGTTCCGCGGGAGCCTCCGCCGAAGCTGATCGACGCCGACGGCAACACTCAGACGATCTCTTTCGGTCAATGTCGACCGGTCCACGGGACGGAGCAAGATTGTGACCGCGACTGCTGGACCCGCAGCCATCAAGCCCTCGTCAGCCAATCTGCTTGCCGCGTCCTCGCGCAGCGACCGCTCGCCAGACAGTACGTCTCGAGTAAGTTCCCGCTCCCGACTTCGGGACAACTCGTCCAGCAACTGTTCGCGGTGGAGGATCATCGCCGCCGCATCAGCCGTGCGCCTCAAGACCTCGGCTTGATCCTCGTCAACTTCGCCCTCTGAAGTCAACAGCCAGACGAAGCCCAGCAGCGCATTGCGGTACCGGATCGGCATCCCGACCCGGCCAAGGGTCAGCCCTAGTTCTTCGTTGACGGGAACAGTGAAGAGATCGAGGGCTTCACGGCCTCCACTCGCGTAGATGAAGTCTACAATCTCGCGTGAAACATTCCGCTGTAGAACGGAATTCATTCTGACTGAATCGACGGCACTGTCATGCGAGTTGTACGCGAGTAGACGGATCTGTGCATCGTCGATCGCAACGGAACGGTCCAGTCGGCGCCCGGTAGTATCCACCAAATGCTGTAGTTCTCCGGCCATGGTCGAACTGTACGAGCAGCGCTCGCCGTTTTGCAACATATGACTAAATTCGTCCGCGACAATTTGAACGAATGACAGTGATGCAACTAACTTTCGCGCCATAAGCTCGCTACATGCCGAAGCACATGAGACCCGGAACGTGTTCGCTCGGCC
>NZ_JASDCV010000083.1:0-1366 GCF_030407755.1 Rhodococcus sp. APC 3903 | reverse complement strand
CTGCAGCAACAGTCCTCGCAGACATGCGGTTGCGATGATGCTCTGCTGCTGTGCATCCACCACTGTGAATCCGTCGCGAAGGGCTGCCGCTTCAAGGAGATGAGCCTAGTCGTCGAGGTCGGCGGCGAAATCTTGAAATGCTTTGTGCTCGTACACCGCAAGTCCGGCCAGGTGAAAAAAGGTGCGGCTTCGATCTTCATGCTCGGCGTTCGAGTAGAAACTCCAGATCGCCCTGCACAGGGCCGCGAACCCGAGATCTTTGCCCATCGCGGCGATGACGAGGTTGTCACGGCGGCGCGCTTCCGACAGTACGGCGCTGAGGAGACCTGGTCGTGATCCGAAGTGATAGGTCAGAAGCGTGTGGTGCACGCCGAGTCGCTCCGCTACTTGGCGCATCGACAGCTTCGGACTTGGGCCGGTTTCACCGAATTCGTCGAACAGTGCCTGTAACAGTCGCTCTCGACCCTCCCCAACCGGCGATCTCACGCTACCTCCATTGACGGGTTCACCACTGTTGAGTACGGTACCGCATATCGAATTCACCAGTGTTTAGGAGAGTGGTTTCTAATGCTCGGGAGGTCCCTTTGACTGACGTATGGTTTGCCGGCGGCATGGTCGCGGATGGATCGGGTACCGACCCGGTCGAAGTCGACGTGTGCGTGAGTGGCGGCATTGTCACAGCGATCGGACAGGCGCCGTCGGGTTCGACGACAGTTGACTTGGACGGCATGCTTCTGACTCCGGGGCTGATCGATGCTCATGTCCACCTGGGTATTTCGAGTCCGATCCGAAGACAATTCGGGTTTGAGCTCTCGGCAGCCGAACTGGCGGCGGGCATCTTCGCCACCGCGGGCGATGCCCTCGACGCGGGCTTCACCACGGTGCGAGACGTCGGTGGCATCGACGGCGGAGTCGTCGACGTTATTGCGAGCGGCAAGGTGCGTGGTCCGCGTGTCCTCTCGTGTGGTCCTGTGCAGTGCCAGACCGGCGGACACGGCTACTACGGGGCCGCATGGGAGCCGACAGAGCTGTGGAACATGCACCACATTCCAGGGCTCTGCGCCTTGTCCTTGATGTCGGGTAATGCCGACGAGCTACGACGCAACGTGCGCGAGTCGTTCCGCCGAGGGGCAACATTTCTGAAACTGTGCGTCACCGGCGGTGTCGTCGGGGGCCATGACCGCCTCACCGACACACAGTTCACCGTCGAGGAAATCTCCGTGGCAGTGGAAGAAGCAGCGTCGCGCGGCACCTACGTCACGGTCCACGCGCACAACAATGCGGGCATTCGCAACGCAGTGCAGGCGGGAGTGCGGTGCGTGGAACACGGCACCGACATCGACGCGGAGACTGCCCAGTTGATGCG
>NZ_JASDCV010000082.1:0-1387 GCF_030407755.1 Rhodococcus sp. APC 3903 | reverse complement strand
GGGACTGTTTCGCAATCGGTGTTTTGGCCCGAGAAGCTGAGTGAATGCTCGGCGAGGAGGTGCTGAGATGACGACACTGGAAGATGTGACAAAGAAGAGGGCCGAGCCCTCCGCGGAAGCTTCGGCGGCCGCGGAGTTGGTGCGTCTGGCCAAGGAGCAGGGCCTGTCGCTGACCGGGCCGGACGGCCTGCTCAAACAGTTCACCAAAACCGTCCTGGAAACCGCCCTGAACGAGGAGATGACCGAGCACCTCGGGCACGACAAAAACCAAGCTCCGCCCGATCGAGAATCGACGAACATTCGAAACGGAACCAGATCGAAAACGGTGCTGACCGAGGCCAGCGGTCACGTTCCGATCGAGGTCCCTCGTGATCGGGAAGGGACGTTCGAGCCGCAGATCGTCAAAAAGCGCCAACGTCGATTGAACGGGGTCGACGAGATCGTGTTGTCCTTGTACGCGAAAGGATTAACGACCGGTGAGATCTCCGCCCACTTCGCCGAAATCTACGGCGCCTCGGTGTCCAAAGAGACCATCTCGCGGATCACCGACAAGGTCCTCGAGGAGATGCAGGACTGGTCTGCCCGACCACTCGACGAGGTATACGCTGCGATTTTCGTCGATGCAATCGTCGTCAAAGTCCGGGACGGGCAGGTCGCGAACCGGCCGATCTACGCCGCGATCGGCGTCAGCCTCGACGGACACCGCGACGTGCTCGGATTGTGGGCCGGCACCGGCGGTGAAGGCGCCAAGTTCTGGATGAGCGTGCTGACGGACATCCGAAATCGGGGCACCCGGGACGTGTTCTTCCTGGTCTGCGACGGATTGAAAGGCCTGCCGGAGGTCGTCGAGAACGTGTGGCCGGCCACGACGGTCCAAACATGCGTCGTGCATTTGATCCGCAACACCTTTCGGCTCTCAGGACGTCAGCACTGGGACGCACTCAAACACGATCTCAGACCGATCTACACGGCGCCGACCGAGGCTGCCGCTCACGCGGCGCTGGATGATCTCGCCGAGCACTGGGGTGAGAGGTATCCGGCGATCATCCGATTGTGGACCAACGCCTGGCAGGAGTTCATCCCGTTCCTCGATTACGACATCGAGATACGGCGAGTGCTGTGCTCCACCAACGCGATTGAGTCCTTGAATGCCCGATACCGGCGGTCGGTGAAAGCTCGGGGGCATTTCCCTACCGAGGCTGCTGCGCTGAAATGCCTCTATCTGGTGACGCGGTCACTGGACCCGACAGGCAAGGGCCAGGCACGATGGACAACGAGGTGGAAGCCTGCTCTGAACGCGTTTGCGATCACGTTCGCCGATCGTTGGCCGGGATCGGAAACTTACTGATGGAAAACCCGCCGAAACACCGTTAGCGAGATAGACCCC
>NZ_JASDCV010000081.1:0-1434 GCF_030407755.1 Rhodococcus sp. APC 3903 | reverse complement strand
ATCTGCACAGGACTGGTCGTGGGTCGACTCGCATTGTCCACCGCTCGTACAGCCTCAAGTCTTCTAGGCTTGGGCGCTGCTCTCATGCTTGGATCCAAGTTCCTGTCCTGGATGCTCTTATATCTTTACGGTGGACTTGGGCACATCCAGTCGGTCGCCGACGAGGACACCGTCCGCGACCTTCTGCAGTTCGGTGCGGACGGCACCGTCCCCACAGACACCTGGTGGTGGCTCGCGGTCAACGGCCCCCACACAGGCACCCCCTTCGACCTGATGGCCACGGTCGGAAGCTCTCTGGCCATATTGGGGGGGACCCTGCTAATCGAACACATCACACAACCCTTCGTCACCAAAGTAGTCCGTTTCGTCCTGGCACCATTGGCCGCAGTCGGCGCGATGTCGCTCACCTTCTACGTCGGCCACAACATGTTCGTCAACTCCGATTTCGATGTTTACGGACCGTGGAGCGGCTATCTTCGACAGCTACTGGTCATCTTCGTTGTAGCAATCGCGTGGCGAGCCACCGCGGGGCGCGGCCCCCTCGAAGGGCTGATCCGCTCCATCACGTCACGAGTAAGCGGCTACGTCTATGACAGATCGAAATCCGCAAACCCCCACCCTTCGCAGGCGCCCGGCAACGGTCGCACGTGACCACACTCAACCGACGCGGATTCATGGTAGGTGCAGCAGTAGTCGGTGCTGCTGGGTTTGCTGCTGCTGCTGGCGCAACCCTCACACTGCCAAGCAGGCCGATCGCCGATCGTCGCCCCATCGCTCTGGTCTACCGTGGCCCAGCATCCCGGCCGGGTTGCTCCGAAGCGGTCGCGAATCTACTCGAGTCGGCTCCAGACTCACATCGCGCAGTGTTCTGTGGACCGAAGGAGAAAGTCCCGCTATCCGCACAATCCCTCGCCAGTGCCGCTATATACGCCCAACCTGGTGGCGGCACCGTACGGTCGGCATGGCCACACATGGAACCGCATGCCGAAGAGATCCGAGATTGGGTACAAAGCGGGGGCAGCTACCTCGGGTTCTGCCTCGGCGCATATCTTGCAGCTCGAGGTCGTGGATTCGACATTGCCACCCGCGCAGTGAGCCGCTATATCGAGACATCCAGGGCCACCGTGAACGGTATCGAAGACGCAATTGTCGAGGTCAATTGGATGGGCCAGCGACGCCACATGTTTTTCCAAGACGGACCGCAATTCGGGATCAAATCCAGACCGGGAGACGCCGTGCTCGCACGCTACGAAAATCGGACAATCGCCGCCGTTGTCACCGAGTTTCGTTCCGGCCGTGTCGGTTTAGTCGGACCGCACCCCGAAGCCGACCAAACCTGGTATGGGGCCACTGAACTGACCAATCCCGACGGCATCCGCTTCGATCTCGGATTTCACCTGATCTCGAACCTTGTGAATGGATGATGTTGTGGCA
>NZ_JASDCV010000080.1:0-1436 GCF_030407755.1 Rhodococcus sp. APC 3903 | reverse complement strand
ATGGTTCGTACGGATCGTGCGCCATGCGAATCCTTTCTGTGACAAGAGAGCTCGATGTGCGTAGAGCTCACGGATCTATCTACGTGCTCGTCAGGAATTGAGCAGGAAATGTTCCAGAACACGTGTCCCGAACAGTAGTGCGTCCACCGGAACTCGCTCGTCGACGCCGTGGAACAGCGCGCTGAAATCCAGCTCGGGCGGCAACTGCAAAGGTGCGAAGCCGAAGCAGCGAATGCCCAGTTTCGCGAATGCCTTCGCGTCGGTTCCGCCGGAGAGCATGTACGGAACTGTGCGAGCCTCCGGATCATGGGCGAGGATCGCCTCGTTCATGGCGTCGACGAGATGGCCGTCGAACGTTGTTTCGTACGAATCCAGCTTGGTGATCCACTCGCGGGTCACGTCGGGACCGATCAGTTGGTCCACCGTGCGCTCGAATTCGGCCTGACGTCCCGGCAGCACGCGGCAGTCGAAGACCGCCTCGGCAGTCTGCGGAATGACGTTCGCCTTGTATCCGGCCTTGAGCATCGTCGGGTTCGCCGTGTCACGGAACGTCGCCCCGATGATGTTGGCGATCGTCCCCAACTTCGCGAGAGTCCCGTCGATGTCAGGTGATCCCGGATCGAAGTCCAATCCGGTCTCTTCGCCGACGGCGGTCAGGAACTCCGCGACCGAATCCGAGATCACGATCGGGAACTGATGAGCAGCAAGCCTCGAGACCGCGCCGGCGAGTGTCGCGACCGCGTTGTCGTCGTGGAGGAAGGAGCCGTGCCCGGCACGTCCCTTGGCCGTCAGACGCATCCAACCGAGGCCCTTCTCCGCAGTCCCCACGAGGTAGAGCCGGCGGTCGGTTCCGTCCGGCCGCGGAACCGTCAGCGAGAAACCGCCCACCTCACCCACGGCCTCGGTCACTCCCTCGAACAGATCCGGGCGGTGCTCGACCAGCCACTGGCATCCGTACTTGCCGCCCGCTTCCTCGTCCGCCACGAAAGCGAACACCAGATCACGCGGCGGTACGACGCCTTCCGCCTTGAACTGCCTGGCAAGAGCCAGGATCATCCCGACCATGTCCTTCATGTCCACGGCGCCGCGCCCCCAGACGTAACCGTCCTGGACGGTGCCGGCAAAGGGATGGACGCTCCAGTCGGCGGGCTCGGCCGGAACGACGTCGAGGTGACCGTGAAGCATCAACGCACCACGACCCGACTCAGCTCCCTTCAAACGAGCAAAGACATTTCCTCGGCCGGGCGCACCGGACTCGACGTATTCCGTCTCGTAACCGACTTCTTGAAGCTGCGCGGCAACCCACTCCGCGCACGCACGCTCACCCTTGGTGGTTTCGAGTTCTCCCGTGTTCGAGGTGTCGAAGCGGATGAGAGAACTGACCAGTTCGACTACTTCTGCTTCGGCTCTGCTCGGATTCGGATTATTCGGGGTTG